>JAVXFE010000186.1:0-4057 GCA_036658075.1 Oscillospiraceae bacterium | reverse complement strand
AATATGAACCTGTGTTTTGGAGAGCAGAAAAACTTTACTATAAGATGATAGATGATAGGGTGATTATATGGGAAGGAATGGCAGTAGACCGATTCTCTAAAATATTCGAGAAACGAGCAAAGATGGATTATGATAAATTGACCATAGATTTTGTGGATATTTGAGTAATATAGGAAAGTAGAAAGACAATTGGGAGGTTCTGTTGTCTCGGTAAAATCGTGGGACAGAGCAAGAGGTTTGTGACCATGTAAAGCGAAATATAGAAATTCTAGCACCTGGTGGGTTTGTGTTTAACACTGTACATAATATTATGCCAGACGTTTCACCACAAAATATCGTCGCTATGTTTGAAACTGTTGAAAGCTATAAATAAAATATTTTGATGCTTATAGATATAAAAGTTTTAATAAATAAATGGATAAATTTCGACAAGTTGCAAATAATATTCTCTGTAAGATTAATTTTTATGGAGGAATAATTATGAAAGCAACGGGAATTGTAAGAAGAATTGACGATTTAGGTCGTATAGTTATACCAAAAGAAATCCGCCGTACAATGCGAATCCACGAAGGGGACCCACTGGAAATTTATACAGAAAGTGATGGTACGGTTATTTTTAAGAAATATTCGCCTATTGGTGAACTTGGAGAGTTTGCTATGCAATATGCCGAAGCTTTGGCTAAAGCTCTTGAAATACCAACCTGTATTACAGATAAGGATAACATAATTGCTGTTTCCGGAGTACCGAAAAAAGATTTACGTGACAAAAAGATTTCAAGTGAGATTGAAAAAATAATTGCAAAGAAAGCTATTGCTCTTAGCAAAAATGGTGAAGCTTCAATAAAAATTATTGAAGATAATGAGACTTATACCGCCGGAGTCGTTGCACCAATAATATTTGATGGTGATGGAATAGGAACTGTTATATTTTTAACAGACCCAAAGAATATGTTAGGCGAGATGGAAATAAAACTTGCCGAAACAGCGGCTGGATTCTTAGGAAAGACAATGGAATAAGGAAATATGTGACCGATAAGTATATCATAATCTTAATAACCAAACCATTAAAAATGTAAAATAGTCAGTCCAAGATTTATAAATCTTGACTGACTATTTTCTTAAAACGATGCAATTCAAACAAGTGCTTATATGAATTATAAAGTTGTATAAATTTTCAAGTTTTCATATTCGCCAATAAAAGGTGCCATTTGGCGAAGACCTATTTTGCCACCTTTAAAAGGTTCGCCGTATAAGGTTCCATCGTCAAACCAATCTATTACCAGTAAATCATTAATAAAAAATGAAACTCTGGCTCCATCTTTAATTAATTTAATTTTGTAAGGAGACGTACAATCTTCAACATTCGGAATAGGGTCGCCACCCATTGCGGCAAGATGAAAACCGTTGCTTTTTCGAAGGTTGCATGTATGAAAAGCTCTTTCGTTTTCATAACGTCTTCTAAAATACGCTAAATGCAAAAGGTTTATATCACCGGCACCATAACAATCGTATTCGCCGTTTCGTTTTGCTACACTTTCGTGAAAAATATCGTTTCCATTTATCGCTCTGGCGGCAAACATAAGCATGCATAAACCCGGTTCTTTTATAGGGAAAAAGTCATAAGTTAGCATAAAGCTTGATGGAACTTCAAGCGGAAGCCATGCAACAAAATTTGACTTTTGACCTAATTCTGGGTCAAGAGAGTTTTCCATTCGAAGACGTCCGTTAGGAAAAGTCATATCGTTTTGCCCATCGACCAAAAAATCTTTTATATCATTTTCGTGTCTAAGAGGGTTATCATAAAATAATATTTCAAATTTTTCTTGAATAATTGGGTTCATATACGCATTAACTCCTTTAAAATATATTGTGTTTTAACATTCAATTTTACCTACACGTCTAGCGTGACGACCACCTAAATGCTCTGCGTTTAGATATGCTTTTACTAATTCAATAGCCAAATCAGGACCTGTTATGCGTTCGCCAAGGCATATTATTTGGGCATCGTTATGTTCTTTTGCCATTCGTGCCGAAAAGGTGTCGGTTACATGAGCGGCACGTATACCGGGAATCTTATTTGCAGCAATGCTCATGCCTATACCTGTTCCGCAAATTAAAATTCCACGGTCGTATTCGCCTGAAATCACAGCAGTTGAGACAATTTTCGCTATATCCGGATAATCAGCAGGCACATTCGGTTGTGTGCCAAAATCTGTATAATCATATCCGTTTTCCTTTAAGAATTCTTCAATATATGCCTTGTGATTTACGCCGCCGTGGTCACTTCCAATTGCAATTTTCATATTTCTTTAACTCCATTTCTTGTGTGTAAGATTTTTACCTTATGTTAAATTTTCAATAGCGCCTTTAATTGTTTTTTCGTGTGCTTCTTTACCATATTTATCAACTTCAGCTTTGTTTCGAGGTCCATGAGTTAAGCAACCTGCACCGCCGATACAACCACCGACGCACGCCATTCCCTCAATAAAATTGGCTTTTAAAACACCTTTTGAGGCTTTTAATAAGGCTATGCGACATTGTTCGATGCCATCGCATGATTCAGCAACGAGGTCAAAATCATCATGACCATATTCTTTTAGTCCCTGAGCTACTGCATCAGCTAAACCACCACAACGTGCGAAAATTCGACCAAAATATGATGCGTTATCTAAAACGCCAACAGGAAGGTCGGCCATGTTTATATCACGACTGTCAATCATAGCTTGGAGTTCAGCAAATGTTAAAGCACTATCAACATATGGTTTAACTCGTTCTTTTTGAATTTCCATTTTTTTCGCCGTGCATGGACCTATAAATACAACTTTTGCATCAGGGTCGGTCTTTTTGATATATTTGGAAATTGTAGCCATTGGTGATAAGTTGTGTGATATATTACCTGTAAGTTGTGGGAATTCCTTTTCAATATAATCCACAAATGCAGGACAGCACGAACTTGTGAGAAACTTCTTTTCTACTAGTTCTTGAGCTTCTGCAGAGGCAACCATATCAGCACCGAGTGCAGCCTCTACTACGCTATGAAATCCAAGTTTTTTGATGGCACTGATAACCTGACCTAATTCTAAATTTGAGTCATAGGTAAACTGACTCGCAATAGACGGGGCAATTACGGCATAGACTTTATATTTTGTGTTATTTTCGCTCTCTTTAATCATGTTTATAACATTAACCATAAACGATTTATCCATTATTGCACCAAATGGGCAGTGGTATACACAAGCACCACAAGATATACATTTTTCATCATCAATTTTTGCAGATTTATCCTCATTCATACCGATAGCTTTAACTTTACAAGCTTTTTCACACGGACGAGTGTGGTTATGGATAGCACTATATGGACAAACTTTAGCACAAGCCCCACAGTTAACACATTTATCCTTTTTGATATGAGCTTTTTGGTTTTCATCAAATGATATTGCGTTTAATTTACAAGCATCTTCACAATGATGAGCGATACAGCCACGGCAAGAATCAGAAACTTCATAACCACTTTCAGGACATTCATCACATGCGATTTCGATAACTTCAATCACGTTTTTATTCCTTTTGTTTCCGCCTTCTGCAAGGTCAACTCTTTCAGCAACGATTGCACGTTCTTTGTGTACACAACATCTCATAGTTGGTTTAGAGCCTTTTACTATTGAGTTTGCGATATCTTTATAACTGCCTAAAAGGGTATCGTTCCATGCGTGTCTGGCAACTTCACGCAAAACCTTATATTCTAAATATTGTACCTGTGTATCAAATTTTCTCACAAATTCTTTCACAATACTGCCTCCGTTTTCTTTATCTTAATCGGTTGAGCTATTGTTCTTAAAAATATGCAACATGCACCGCTTTGTCCATTTGTTTTAACCGCTCAACCAAATCTTTAATTAGTCGAATTTTAATACTAAACGATATTGGTAAATCTGGATTTTGATGGGCAGGATTCATTGCCTTACCAACATAAAAATTTATATCGGTTGCCTCTCCGAAAAGAAGGCGGGCAATTTCAGATGCACCATCGTGTTGCTTTCCCCATTTTTCAAATAAT
>JAVXFE010000185.1:0-4076 GCA_036658075.1 Oscillospiraceae bacterium | reverse complement strand
CAAACTCTTCACACAATAACTTTTGTTCTGCGATGAGTTCTTCTAAAGGAGATTTCTGGATCATTGCTTATACCTTGCTACATAGAGCTGAATGCTGCATTTTATCCTAGATTATAAATCTGTTGGCAATCTTTTTATTTAGAAATAATGATTCAAAATTTTTCCCAGGTTTTGAACTTATAATATCCGGAGAATATCCGGAAGCTATATCGGTTTGAAGTTTTATATAAAACGCTTCTCCTTGGATTGACTCATTTATTATATCGATGTTTGGATTTTCGTCCATATATTCTTTAAAAACATGCGTTATTACTGTGCCTTTTAAGCCATTATTTCCCCAATCACTAAGAAACCTAATTTTCGTTTTAGCCACCGGCTCTTCTTTTGTGGACGGACTATCGTATTGTTTAAACATAAATATGGATAAAATTATCATAGCAAGCAAACAGGATAATAAAACCCACGACGTCAAATGTTTAACTTTAACCTTTGACACGAACAAGCGTACATATTTTTTGATTTTCTTAATCATCCGCCTCACCATCTTCCAAAACCCAAATATATTTTATGAAGCTAATTATTTAATAACCGCTCTTTTTACTCTGCCTAGAAATTTTTTTGTTTTGCATAAAATTCCCGTATCGGTATATTTTTTTGAAACATATTTAAATCCTTTATCTCTATAATCTCGCCAAAAACTTTCTCGCATTTCCGGTTTAGCCGTTGGTCTTTGAAGAGAATCTTGTAAACTGTTTTTAATGTCGAGTTCACGCACAATTAAATTACTTCTTAAATTTTCAAAAACTTTTTCGCCTTTTTCAGTATTTACAAACACTAACGACACGCCAATTTCGTCTTCAAACTCAGGCATAACTTTTTCAATCCCCCAAAAATCGCCTATAGTAATGTCCGAACAACGCTCGACGTTTGAAAAATAGCAGTTATGGCACGACGGCCGAAGAGCCATGTTTGAATAAAAGAGGCGAGGATATTTTAATAGCCCTTCTGAATTATCAAGAACTTTGCCATTTTCAAATTTACAAAAAACATTTAAGCCTTTCCAACGATGGCGAAAATTATAGCTTAAAATTTTTGATTTATACGTTTTTTCTAAATATTTTAAATAATCGTCCCATAGCAAAGGCGAACAAACGCCATGACATATAAGATCGCATGTTAAAAGATTTTCGTGTTTCCCGCCAAGGAACGAAATAAGCCCTGCTACTTGACACGGAGTACCGCTAAACACGACATATTTTTCGTCGTCTAAATCTTGCTTAACGTCGGTGAAAATTTTGCCTATATCACTTTGGACATATTTAGAACTGCACATTTTATCACGGTCTTCATAAGTTTTTGCATCACTGTGACAAACTTTAAAAGCCTTATCAAAAACCACTCCATAAACTACTCCTTCATTTTCCAAAACAAAATCAGAAATAGCCGTAAACATACCGCCCGATGAACTTTTTTCACGGACTTTATCTAAAACATGTTTGACGCCATACACAGATGGCTTTAATTTTCCTCTTTCATACGACTTATTAAATGAACAAACATCAACACATTTTCCACAAGAAACACAAAGCGAACTGTCTATTTTAGGATATAAAAACCCCTCATCATCGCCCTGCATCGTTATTGCACCCCGAGGACACGCATTCATGCACGCACTGCACCCCGAACATTCTTCTCTATTTTTAATTAAAATATTATTTTTCATTATAATCAATCCTTTTTTCGTGATGAAGGCAATAATCTTAATACTCTTAAATATACATTTTTAAGTTCACGTCTTTCAAAAATTAAAGCTATTACCAATACAACAGCAACTGCATAAACACCCACAACTGCGGCGGTTATAAACCATTCTAAAAATGTTAAAGGATTTATATTTATAAAAAACATAGGTAGGCAAATTAGACCGCCTGACACAAAAATACAAACAATTCTAAAAAAAGTGCTTTTAACAGGCAAGTTTGTTACCTTTTTAGGAATGTAAAACAAAAGGTCAATATCTCTATAAAGATTTGAAAGGCATGACGCTATAAGTATTCCTACCAAGCCTAATTTTGGAGTGAGAATTATTCCAAAAACTATAATTATAACCGCCTGAATCGTTGACTGTACCCGAGTTTCTTTATAATGACCCGCTGATATTACAAGCATACCCTGTGGCGTTTTAACGTTATATAAAAGTCCGTTTAATACAAATAGAAAACCAACAATTGGCAAATTATAATTTATGTCGTTAATTCCTTGTGTGTATATCCTAATAAATGGCATAAGCATTACCATTGCAATTGAGTACACAACGGTTAAAAGTGAATAATAGGCAAATTCGAACTCACGAGTTGATTTTTGTAGAGTATTTATTTCATTTTTGGCAATTATGTCTCCAAAAGATGCCGATAGTCCCGTTACAAAAATCGACAAAACGCCATTTATGCCACCTATTATCATATTAAAAATACTATAAACGCTTATTATCGCCATGTTTTTATTAAAAACAATTGTAAGCAAAACAATAGGTGCGCTTGACTGTACAACGCCTAAAATTTGTAGAAAAAGTGCGCTCCAGCGTTTATCGAGAGCTTTTACATTTGGCGTGGCTGAAAACGAAATATTTTTGTATCTTCGTTTTGTATAAAAATACAAAATAAAGGACCTAACAAAAACCGATGACAATGCCACAAACCGCATTAAAACTATATTTACACGCATAGAACCCAGCACCACAATGACAGTTGCGTTTAATACAATTGAAACGATTGATGCCAATGAAATTACATACGTTCTCTGGTCTGCCGAAAGCAGAACTCGATATTTTGACATGGTAAAAAACTCAAGTGCGCCAGAAGCTCCTACTACAAGGACAAGCAAGCCCACTTCAACGGGTGAAAGTGCCGAAATACCAACAAAAGCAGGATAAATAAATGCAAGACCCAAAACCAAAGAAACAAAAATATATCCGGAAAGCAAGTAAAATCGTTTTGCCGCTGACACAACACCGCTTATTGCTTCATTATCCTTTTGGGCAAGTGGCTTATACAAAGAATAAATCGCCGCACCTGCCAAACCTGCCTCAACGAGATTAAAATAAGAAATGAATTCACTTATAGATGAAACAAGCCCGTTTATTTCAGAACCATAATAAACAAGAATTATCCTAGGCGTAATAAACCCAACAATCATTGTTACTATCTGAAGGAAGGCTGTTGATACAAGGTTATAGACAAATTTTTGTGTTCTGTTATTTTCAATCATATCCCACGATTTCCTTTATATACTCCAAAGATTTTCGCCGCTCAATTTCTAAAATTTCATTAACTTTGTTAAAATCTATTTGTTCGCTTCCGTTAATTTCGCCATTTATAACAAGCCTGTCTTTAAGGTTAAATATGGATAAAATATTTTCAATTCGAGAATTAACCATTGCCGGTGGTGGCAAAAAATCAACATAAAAGTTTTTATTAAAGTTAATAGAAAACGCTATTCCATGAAAAGAATTAGTAACAACAAAATCAGCATTTTTAAAAAGGGCAAGAAAATCTTCAGGTCCCGAAAAACGCTTAATCTCAAAATTTTTAACTTTTAGTAACGAGTTCGATATATATATAACTTTCATTCCTGTTTTTATAGATAATTTATAAGCAAAATCGATAAGCTTCTCGGATTTAGACATTAAATATATTAAGATATACGGTTTTTTCTCGGTTTTTTCTTTTGTTAAAGTTAGCCACTTATCAGCCGACAATAAAAGAGTCGGGTCCAGGACCGTCTCGCAATTAGCTCCAGTCAAATCAGAAATAATTTTAGCACCCTCGTTTTCACGAACAGAAAGATGCGAAAATGATTTTAAAAGGTGGCTATACTCTGAAATATATTCATTCGGGATTTCACTAAGTCCAAAGCTTGCCGCATACGATGCCTTTTTTTTATTATCCTTTACAAAATCCAAAAAATACGTTTTATCAAAATTCGTTATTTTATAGTTCCATACTTGGTCACTTCCGCACACAAATAAATCATAAAATTTTTCAATTTTATCAGGTGTATTTATAGCTTGTGTAAGT
>JAVXFE010000184.1:0-4083 GCA_036658075.1 Oscillospiraceae bacterium | reverse complement strand
ATATTTTGAAGAATTTTCTTCAAATCCATTTATTGCTCCGATATCCATATCGCCAAGTGGGTTACCTATTATATCCGCTACAAAACCTGTAGTAATGGTATCTTCAAGAGATGAGCTTCCAAGAAGCGGAAAAACAAACTCTGCAAGGTTTAGCTTAGATGAGAAATAATAACCTAAATCTATAGCATTTGTCCATTCCTTATTTTGGTCTGCAAATTGAACATATATTTTATATCCAAACTGCATATCTTTTTTAGGATTAAATGTGAGGTTAGCAGTAAATTGATTTTCCATTGTTTCTGTGGTTACAGTGTAGCCTGCTCTGCCCTCACAAGCAAATTTTTCGTTCCCCGCATTATCGTAAATAAAGAACCTTGCTTGTGTCGGAGTTAAAGCACTCTCACTTGAAACAGTAGCACTAATCGTAAGAGCATCATCATCAACAGTTACAAAATCTTCATCTATAAGTTTATCCTTTGTTGCATATTTAGCATCAGTTGCAACCGCCTTAAATTTAGAAATGGACGGAAGCTCAATAGGTGTATATCTTTGAAGCTTTGAAACAGTATAATATGATGTCGAGCCGTCTGCCGTAATCGTCGTACTTACATTTCCGGCTGATGGAAGGTCGTTACACGCAATCGAATAATCACCTTTCCCATCTGTCATACCAATAAAACCACCTATGTCAACATAAGCACCAGCAACAGGAATAGAAATGTCGCTTGAATTTATGTTGTGTGCAAGTTCATAAAAATTTTCGGGTGCTCGTGTTACTGTTCCTGTTTTCTTTCCGTTACCTTCGCCTGTCTTAGGAAGAAAATAATAATTTAATTTAAAATTATCTTGATCGAGCTGTCCTGAAAGTTTATTACCATACACTTCATCAGGCATTGTTACACTTTTTCCTCTACTTGCTTTTGCTTCGCTTTCTGAAATATATCCATCATTATCAGCGTCTCCTGTCATATTTACCCATTGGGTGTAATACCCTTTTGGAGCAATGGCTGTAAACGACCAATCTTCACCAATAAAAGGATTTTCTAAAGTATATTTTCCATTTTTGTCTGTTCCGAGACTTTCGCTCGAGGCTTGGCATTCCAAAACCCATTTTTGATTTGCTCCACCTGTAAATTCATATTGCATAACATTAGAGTTATCGTCAATACTTGAACCATCAACTTCAAGCCCACTTTTGTTTCTTGAAGCCCGTGTTAAGATAGCATATGAACCATCTGCTTGCTTATCTAATTTATAATCTTGAGCATTATTATAATTCATGGAATATGTTTTAATATTTGTACCGTTTTCCGCACTGCAATAGTCTACATCAAGATAAAAACCGTTTCCGTTTACAAGATTATAATATCCGTTATCGTCAGGTTTTATTGTCCAAAGCTCCTGAGCGTTACCTGTCGAACTACCTTGGAAAACATTTCCCCAATTATCTGCATATTGGGAAAGAAGATATTTTCCACTATTAAGATTTTTAATTTTATAAACTCCGCCGTCTATTATTTCGGCATCAATAGTAGATGTCGGCACTACTGCATTTTCAAGCCCTTTTTCACCCTTATAAACATCAGGTACAGTTTCTTTAGGAAAATAACCGATATCAAAGGTTTGCTGACCTGTTGCAGGTTTCATAGACATGCTTTCGCTTACAACAATATCAGCCTTTGTGAAATCGGTTGTCGTAATTTCGTCACCTAACGAAGTAGTTCCGCTAAATTTCACATCTCCCGCTTTATGATAAGATGTTGTCGCTGGACCACCTCTATGATTCCAATACGCCACACCAGAGGCAAGACGTGTAGATATTGGCTGCGTTTGAACTCTCACGACAGAATATTTCGGAATCGATATCTTATAAAAATCAAGCCAACCGGCATACCGCTCTTTTTTGACCGAACCCTTGCTAGAAGCTTCCAATATATTTACTATATGAGATGCTTTGTTATTGCTATCAAACTTCCCCTTTGTAGATGGTTTTGAATCATCTCTGTCTGCATTTTCAAAATTAACATTAACATATTCTTGTGCAAAAACAGGAAAAATCTTTATAGTTTCGTCAGAATGCACACCACCGATAACCCCTTTATCCCTAAGTGTTTTAATGAAATCCTGATTTGGCGTAAACGAAACTTCGCCATTTTTGGCAGCAACATAATATACATTATTATTTATATATTTACCGTCCAGATACAAAGAATGAGCATTTATATTGTTTTTTGCGAAATAAACACCCTTTAAATAAATGCCCTTAACATTATTTTTCGGCTCATTTGTTGCACTAATGGTAACATTTTCCCCATTGTTACCGAAAAATCCAGCCACCGTGTCATTACCTCTTTTAACGGTAATGCCACCTGGATTATAAATTCTTGTGGTTTCGCCGTCCCAATAAGTGTCATATACATTTGGCGTTCCCTGCGTAAAATCATACACCTTACGATTAAAGTTTTCAACAGAATCTTGATTTAAAAATCCATAATACGCATAATTAAAGTTTACCCAATCCATTTCAGCTTGTGGATTGTTATAGCCACCAGAGTTAGGGCTTGTAGCAAATTTAATATAAGCTGAATCTCCTGTGTTTCCAAGACCTAAAGTTCTCTCTTTCCACACACTATTTCCGGGGATACATATACCGTCAAGACATCCGATATAAGACTGGTCTATATCAGTTTGAAAATATGTATTGTATCCTTGATATTTTGAATTAAAACCACGAGTTACATTTGTTACATTAGAACTAAAGGTAATATTCTTATTACCCACAAGATTGAGACTGCAATTGCTGACCGCCATTGAATAAGCGCCACCGTCATGTTGATTTACATAAATATTTCCGCCTGCTTCCCAAGTTCTGCCCGTACCGGTTACGTCAGGTTTCCATCCGCCGGGAATGTCCACACCACCACTCCATGATGGACTTCCCAATTTCACATCGGAAGTTAACGTATTAATATCGCCAGAAGCCTGTGTTAGACTGGTAGCAGGTTTCTGTGTTAGACTGTTATTGCTTGTAGGTATTAAGTCATTTGTCAGTGTTTTTGAAATGCCTATAGCAATGTAGTGATTTCCTATATTAACAGTACTCTCACCCTCAAGGCGGATACCGAATTTTGCATCGTTGCTAAAATCAAAAGCAGTAACCTTTACTTTTTTCTCTGTCTCTCCAGGAAGAAAAGCAACTTCTTTTTGTTCAAAATTCTCATAGGCTTCTCTAGCAGCTGTATCTTTCACTGTTGAAACAAAAACAGTTGAAAAATATTGCGTACCGCCACTTCTTCTAACCGTTATATAGCCTGACGGTGCCTCGCTTGTCAAAACAAGGGCGTCGTCTGCCAAATCATAATTTGCAGTTTCAGCTTTTTCATCATCAACAATCGTAACGTACGTTGTTGCATTTGGTGCTGTTATTGTATTTTTAGAATCTGTACCCATAAGAGCAACCATAAACGCTTTGTTTTGTTCAGCTACATCATTATCAAAAATGTTGATTGTTATCGTCTTTTCAATATCGCCCTTTCCAAAATGTACAAAACCTTTTGCCCCTTCCGCACAAAGGAAGTAATTGTATAAATCATCAAGTGTTTCTTTAGTCGCTTTTTCTGTTTCCTTCCCTTCGCTGTTTTCAGGCAAATTTAAATAATCCGCCTGCGCATCACGAAGAGGCGAACCTGTGCTTTTTCTGATTTTTTCTGTGGCGCTAGGTTGCTTCTCTGTGTTTTCTGAAACGACTTTTACTGGTGTCGAATCCGATACCGCATCAACTTTAGGAGCAGAAGACACCTCCGGTATAGGAGCAGAAGACACCTCCGGTTCACTTCCGTCATCATATACAAACTCAGAAAGTTCAGGCTTTTCGCCATAAACTTTTTCGAGCGGATTACCATGTTCATCAAGAACTTCATAATCCTTACCATATTCTGATATAAAATCTGCTACTTTAAAGGCTACATCAGCGGAAATTGGATTTGCTGGACCTATAGGATTAAAAGTAGATTCACTATTAGTTGATGAAGAAGTAGCATCTATGAAAAATTTTATAGTTGGGGCGAATGATACAGGATATCA
>JAVXFE010000183.1:706-4104 GCA_036658075.1 Oscillospiraceae bacterium | reverse complement strand
ATTTGGTCATGCCCTAAAACACAGCCTTTTTCTATAAACGGACTTCCGTTTTTAGCTTTAAAAAAGAAGGTTATGCACTCACCAGCTAATTTATAAAGTTTTCTACAATGTGGCTTTATATCAACATTTTCAAGGATTCCGGTCTTTAAAATTTCACCATTTTTCGAAATTTCATATTCTATATACAGATAATCTTTTAGGTTTAGAAAATCCATCATATTTTCAAGATAAATACCGCCATCTCCTATATAACACCTAACCGGACGCATAACATTTTTAAACTCCAAAAGTTTTGTGGTAATTTCACGATTTGGCGTAACAATACCATCCATACAATATACGCCATCATGCATCTCTTCTCCAAAATCACCACCATAAAAGAACTTTTCTCTACCTTTTTCAAGCCCTGTATAAACTCCTTGGTCACACCATTCCCATACAAATCCGCCACAAGCATTGTCATACTTATAAATGACTTTTTGATAATCCTCTAAGTCCCCCAGACCATTTCCCATAGCATGTGAATATTCGCAAATTATGTAGGGTCGTTTGTTACCTAAAGTTTCATGCGAGAACTCTCCTTTCAGATACTTTTCCATATCATTATAGCCCTCATACATCTTGCTGTATACATCAAGATTTTTAAAATCAGGCACATAATCACCCAAATCACAAACCGCACTTTCATAATGAGTAATGCGACCCGTGTCATATTCCTTTGTCCATTTTAAAGCTTCTTCAAAGTTTTCACCAAACCCAGATTCGTTTCCCATTGACCACGCTATCACACAAGGCTGATTAATATCACGAACGACCATGCTTTCTACTCTATCTAATATAGCCTTAGTAAACCTTTTGTCATTTGCAATATGGTTTATGCTTGCATTTTCACATAATTCTCCAACTCCATGACTTTCTATATCCGCTTCATCAAACAGATAAAATCCATATTTATTGCACATTTCATAAAAAACAGGTGAATTTGGATAATGACTTGTTCGTATTGCATTTACGTTATGCTGTTTCATAAGACATAAATCTTTTAACATATCTGCATTATTCACCGCATATCCACGATACGGGCTTGAATCATGACGATTTACACCTTTAATTTTTATCTTCTTGTCGTTTATATATAAAACAGACTTTTTAATTTCAATTTTTCTTAATCCTATTTTCTGTACAATAACTTCGCCATTATATTCGAGTACAAGTGTATATAAATTTGGAGTTTCCGCATTCCACAAAAGTGGGTTTGTAATAGTTTCAGAAAATTCGTTTATTCCTTTTCCTTCTCTATTTATTTCTAATATTCTGTAATTAACGGGTTTATCAGTTTTTACATTAATAGTAGCGGTTGAAAAATCATTAGAAAATTCTTGAGAAATTATAAAATTCTCAACATGATTTTTAGGTCGTTTTAAAAGATAAACATCTCTAAAAATTCCGCTCATGCGTAATTTATCCTGACTTTCCAGATAAGTTCCATCGCACCATTTAAGTACAATAACAGTAATTTCGTTTTTCCCATCTATTAAATACTCGCTTATGTCAAATTCAGAGTTATTGTGTGAAACCTGTGAATATCCAACAAATTTCTGGTTTACAAGCAAATAAAAACAACTGTCAACACCTTCAAAATTAATATATACATTTTGAAAATCATGTACTTCTACAAATTTTCTATAAATTCCGCAAGGATTATCATCTGGTACAAACGGCGGATTATATGGGATAGGGTATCTGTTATTAAGATATTGATGCTGTCCATAACCCTCAATTTCCCAATTTGACGGAACCTTTATTTGCTTTTTAAATTTATATTCTTCTTCAATATTATAAAAACTGTCATAATATTTGAAATCCCATATTCCATTTAACAAAATAAAATTTTCAGATTGTTCACGTTCCATAGAAAGTGCAGCGTTAACATTGTGATATGGAATATAATAGGCACGTTTAGGCTTTGTATTAAAATGAAACACTTCCAAATTTTCATGTAAAAACTTCACGATAATTTCTCCTTATTTCAAGATTAAAGGCAAGAGAGTTTTTAAGTTCTCTCGCCTTTAATAATTAGTTTTATTTAATTTCCAACATCATCGGACTAAATGATTTTAAAGGTATGTTTTCATTAAAATCACTTAAAGATATTAAATCCTTAGAGTTATTACATTTTTCTCCATTAATCTTTATGCTTATTTCTTTATCATTATAAAATTTAAAATTACAGATATTTATTAATGTTTTGCCGTTATAATCAATAGTTTGCCATTCTATGTCAGAAACGGGCAGATTAGTTTTTGCATCAACAACTTCAACATTTAGCATATTTGCAGACTTTAAAGCATCTCTAAACTTGCTTAAAAGTTCGCCCGGTTTCGGAGTAATCATGGTATATGCTTCGTTTTGAGTTGGAATGACAACAGCGTTCTCTAATATATATTGTACCTTTTCAAGATTTTGGTCTAAATTTTGAGTGTCTTTTTTTAACGAATTTTCGCCCATAATAATAACCTTACCGCCGTTTTTAACGTACGTTTCTATTTCGTCCAAAGTTTCAGGATAAACATTTGTTAAATCAGGAAGGACAAGCATTTTATAATCATGGATTTTTTTAATCGTTTTCTCTGTAATTATTTCAACATTTTGACCATTATACATCATATTTTGGTATGCATTATATTGATTAGACATATTCGAGAGCGAATATGAACGTGATGCATTTGAATATAACTGCCCCACTTGTGCTTTAGAATTTTGGAATGCTGTGACTTCTTTTGCAAGCCTATTCATATCCAGATTCGCCTTACCCACACGCTGTACACAATCAGGTCGATTTAAGATATTTCCTCGCCAGTCACCTGAGTTACTATACGTTTTTTCCCATACCCAAATCGTCGAGGCTGTTCTGCCATGAATTGCACCTTGCCATAAATCGGTATAAACCCTCATTGCATGTTCAGGAACATACGCTGTATCACCATCATAAATCACATGGTCCTCTGCATTATATATGGGTTTTTCAGCGTACGAACGTTGCATATCATACCACATTGTTTTCTCATGAGTTCGTGTGGCAGGAATATTTTGGTCTAAGCATTGCCATGCATCATTTCCCATTATATCTGAAAAATCAGCAAAATCCTCAAAATCAGTTCCGTGTAAAATTGACTCTCTATAACTGCCCCAATCTTGATTAAAGAGATGCGTCATTTGCTTCGCCGTTACCGGAATATTTGGAGCATATTTCTTCACGCCTTTAACTAAATACTCATGAAACTCTGTAAATAAGTCATTGTTAAAGCAAAGCCAATCATACATTTTAGGACTACCATCATTAAGCGGAGCCTTTGTTTTAGGATTTCTCGGCATATCAACTTCTTCAAACGCTGTGT
>JAVXFE010000183.1:0-689 GCA_036658075.1 Oscillospiraceae bacterium | reverse complement strand
CATTTAAACGAGTTATGTCGTCATTATAAAACTTCTTTAAATATGCATACCAATCCGGCAATACATAATCTGAATAGGTTGAGAAAAATGCAGGCTCGTTTGTTATACAAATATTTTGAAGCGATTTATATTGTGCTACTTCAGGAATAATAGTTTTTAAATATAAATCCATTACTTCTTTTACGATTGGATGTGTTATATTAAATTTTATAAAGCCAAATCCATCCATACGTAGCTCTGGATACTTTTCATATAAAAATTCAGGAAAATAATGTGGAGATATAAGCAAGCTTACCGCAATATTATTATCCTCTGCGTTTTGTAACATTTCGGTTGTTTTTTCTAATGCGGATAAATCTATATCAAACTCTTCTGTTCCCGGAACCGAATTTTCAAAATCTCCGTTTTCCAGAATATTTTCTCCATCTTTACCTTCTTTTAAATAAACATCATCTACGTTAAGCTTTCCTACTTTTTCATCACATACTATCATAAATTCAAGAGCTGTTTCTTCAGGACCCGTCTTATATGAATATTTAAAGTCTTTCCAATCATACGTTCCGGTCAAAGCTTTTCTATCATTAAAAGCTCTTGCGGAGAACCATACACTCCCGGCATTTTCAGCTTTTGCAGATAATCCGTAATAATATGTTGTGTTTGGTTTAACGGTTATCGCCTGTCTTAGTGCC
>JAVXFE010000182.1:0-4168 GCA_036658075.1 Oscillospiraceae bacterium | reverse complement strand
ATTAGGTTTAAAAATTGACATAAACACTAAACCTTTAATAGCCACTATGTGTGCAATGTCATCTTGTTGTATAATCTCATAATCTTCCTTTTTAGCACCCTTCATTCCAATAGAATATTCGTATGAAGCATGGCATGGACTAACGCCATGAGAAATTCCGCATCTTTTGAACCTTCCCTTTGTTTCTCCGCTACCTGTGGAGCTTTGACTGATTTGTTCAGAAGTTTTAACATACACATTTTTGTCGTCTGTATAATAAATGTTTCCTAAAACATCAGCCATGTCATCATTAACAGTTTTATCGCCCACATAGTTTTGAAATAAAGTCGTCTCTGTTGGATATTTGCTATCATTTGAAATATTACTTCCTATTAATAATATAAAGTCATCCACAAAAATGCCTGTTTTAATTGCAAAATGTGTGCCGTTATACTTTGGATGTTCGCTTAAAATCATTGAAAACATTCCATTTTTCCCATCGCTTACGCCACCTGAAAACGCCTGGTCAGATATTAGCATTTCTTCAAACCCGCTGTCTTTGTCAAGGTTTAAAACGTTTTCTTTAAACTCATTAAGCGGTGGTATTATTGATGTCACACCTGAAAATCGTCTAAAGTCAAATCCTTCATGTACAAATCCGCTGTCTTTTAAGGATTTTTCAACAATTTCAATGTTTCCATATGAACGATAGCGTCCATATAAATTTGCACTTGCATACGATTCATTTCCCCACAAGTACTTTGAAAACCCCTTCATTACTACAAGCCATTCATCACGTCTATGAAGCATTGCACACGCCATGTATAGGGATTTGTTTCCATTAGGTGTAGGCTCAGGTTTAATATTTGTTGCAATAATTCTTTCGTCAAGTTCATCGTACGGCTTTTCCATCAATCGTAAATAGATGGAAATAACCTCAGCATCTCCACGAATAATTCCGGCTAATGCTAAATATTTAAAGGGTATAAGGTCTATTTTAAGCTCGCCCACAGGGTGTCGACCGCTAAAGGCAACAGGAACGCTATACTTACTTGCATAAAATCTCATGGTAGACATAACGTTTTTCGTATTATTCCATGACTCATCACTAATCTCATACGGCGTTCCCGACATAGAATAAACCACAGGAATAACACCGTTTAGTCCACACATTCCATACGCTGGATAATGCCCACAATGATGATATATAGAACCATCCTCTTTATAAACGCCGAGAAGGTTTTGGCTGTATTTCATGTTAAAGTCAATCCATGACTTTATAGCGAAAAACCATCTGGACCGTAAAGCCCGCTCTTCAATAAAGCAGACAAACATCATCATTCCGAGACTTCCGTTATTAAAATCGTCCGCACTACACGGAAGAAGTTCTTGTCCCTCTAAAAATCCACGCTTGTTAACATGTGTAAACCATCGACAAAACCGTGACACCTCATCTCCAAGGTTTTCCGCCTCTATTTCTTTGTACATAACCGCAATGGACATGTACAAAGGCTTTAAAGAGTAATCGAGAAGATGATGCACGCCCACCGCACTGCCTTCTGATATTCCACAAAACATCAGATATTTTAGCAATAATATGTACGCTTTTTTGTATTCCGCATCCTCTGTCTTTATATATGTTATTGCTAAATCTCGTGCTAAGTCAGTACATGTCCTAAGCGTTATATATTGAACTTTTTCGCCATCGGTATTATCAAGCATTGCCCTTTGCGACATATATTCCATCTTATTTCCTTGAAATATTCCTTTTTCTATTTCTACTATATTAATAGAAAGAAACTTTTCCATCGCTAGCTTTGCATTAATATTCTTGCCATATTCGCATATAACATATTTTTTAAGCCGTTCTCTAATCACGCTATCATCAAATGTCGCAGGTTCATAGGTGGCTTTAAGCTCACCACGTGTCATGATTCCGGTTGTATACTTACTTTTAATTGTCGGAATTTGATAGCTTGGCGTTGTAAGTCTAACATCACTATAATTTGCCGTTATCATCTCGTTAAAGAAAATTTCGCCGTCATTTTCTGCCGTAATCTTAATGCTGTCCATTCCACAAACAGGTGTGCCTTCCATATCCTCAAACAAAAGTCTAAGATATCTCCAACCAACAAACCCGCCATAAAAGTTAAACCAGCAACAAGTCATGCCATCTTTTTGAAATGCGACCGTAAACTTTCCCTCATAATTTTTCTTAAAGCCTATATACATTGCAAAAGCAAACTCCGCTTGTGGGTTTTTGGGGTCTTTTTCAAAGCTAAAGTTAACAGGAGTGTTTATAGAAAACGACTCTCCGTTTTTATAATCCCACTTTAAGCTCTCATTCCCAACCTTAGCGAAACCATCTGCAAATTCACGGTTTTCCCCTTTAAATATATCACGCTCTGATGAATTAAAATTAATCAACGACATAATAACCTCCAAATATTTTAGCACTTAACGCCAAGCTATTTATTTTTAAAAAACTACTCTTTTACTGCTCCTATCATAACGCCGTTAACAAAGAAACGTTGTAAGAACGGGTATAAGCACAAAATAGGAATTGTAGAAACCATAATAACTGCATATTTTATCGTCTCACTTATTGACGCTTGTTCTGCCACCGTAGCATCAGTTAACATGCTTGCGGTTTCATTTGTAATAAGGATTTCACGCAATACAAGTTGTAATGGATAAAGGCTTCTCTTTGTAATATAAATTGATGCATTAAACCATGAGTTCCAATGTCCAACACTGTAATATAGAGCGATAACGGCTATTGTTGGCATAACGAGCGGAACAATAACTCTAATCAAAATTGTTAAATGTCCTGCACCGTCAAGTCTTGCACTTTCTTCCAAGCTAGCCGGCACGTTATAAAAAGCAGTACGCATGATAATCATGTTTGTGGTAGAAATAGCACCCGGCAAAATTAAGACTAATAGATTGTCAAATAACCCAATCTGTTTTAACCATAAATATGTAGGAACCAAACCGCCGCTAAAAAACATTGTAAACATTACTATCTTCATTAAAAGTTTTTGATGCATAACGCCTCTTCTACTAAAGAAATACGCTGCGATAGTAGTCGTAACAAGGTTGATTAACACACCAAAAACAACTATCATTATTGTGTTTAGATAACCTGTTAAAATAAATGAATTCTTAAAAACAGCTTTATACGCTTCTATATTTGGCTTTAATGGATATAACAAAACTCCATCAAATGCCATCAAAGTGTTTGCATCAGAAAATGATGCGAACGTAACATAGAGTAGCGGATAAATCGTAATACATCCTATAATAATCAACAATAGACCATTTGTTAATAAAAACGCTTTTCTTCCTAAGCTCTCTTTTAAAGACAAAATTTGTTCCCCCTTTACCAGATACTTGAATCGTTGAATTTTCTGCTTATACCATTAGCCATAATGATTAGTCCATAGTTAATCAATGAATTAAACACACCAACGGCTGTTGAATAACTGAAGTTAAACTCCATAAGACCACGCCTATATACATATGTGGAAATAACATCAGCGGTTTCATAAGTCAAAGGATTATAAAGCAAAATGATTTTTTCAAAACCAACGCTCATAATACTACCAATACGTAAAATTAACATGATAATGATTGTCGGCATAATGCTTGGTATTGTAATTGAAAATAACTGACGCCATCTTCCTGCACCATCAATACTTGCCGCTTCATATAAATCCATATTAATTCCGGAAAGAGCCGCTAAGTAAATTATAGAACCCCAACCTACTTCTTGCCATATACTAGAAAGTATATATGTTGGTACGAAAACTTCTTTTTGACCTAACATGTTGACCTTTTCGTCTAAAAATCCCATCGAATATAACATATTAGTAATAAGACCACTATCCGACATAAAGCTTGTAATAATACCACATGCAACAACCAATGAAACAAAGTGAGGCATGTATGTAATTGTCTGTATAGTCTTCTTAAACTTAGTACTCTTTACCTCGTTTATCATTAAAGCCAAAATAATAGGTGCCGGGAACGACCACAAAAGTGAGTTAAGGCTAATGTTTAATGTGTTAAACAAAATCCTTCCGAAATCCGCACTTTGGAAAAAATCGATAAAATGTTTAAATCCAACCCATTTGCTTCCGAATATTCCGTTGATTGGTGTAAAATCTTTAAATGCAATTATTATTCC
>JAVXFE010000181.1:0-4282 GCA_036658075.1 Oscillospiraceae bacterium | reverse complement strand
CATACGCCTTGTTTTGGGGATAGTAGCTGTAGGACTTGAAAAATCTGTTCTTAGGTCTTTTATATACATACGACCCAAATCCGCCTCGCTTGAACGTGTAACTTTGATTGTATGATTTTTATTTTCGAGTCCGCTCACAAGGCTATTTATGCCGGCACTCACCATCATTCTTTTGCACTCGGGATTCCCATCTACAGAAACGTTGACATACACACTTCCCTTTATGTCTACATTCATACTCGCCTCTGTACCCTTAAAAGAAAATTCGATTCCAGCTTGTGGCCAATTTGCTGCCCATCCTTTATCTGCAATAAACTCGGTCCTGCCGACAAATCTGGCCGTTTCGGCGCTTACCACGGTATCACGCAAACCATTATTTGTTTTCACACTTGGTGCTATAATTGGTTCTTGATTTTCTGTCCAAAGAAAACCACGAACTTCGCCGTCCAGTGTGCCATTCGGAAGAGTTAATGTTGCCTCTGCGTTTCCGCTTGCACCAATTACAACATTAGCAGGTGTACCACCGCCAACCGAAATCAGTGTTCCTTCTGCATTATAATATCCAATCCATGGGATTGCATTAATGGCTATTTTACCATTTGTGTTGTTAATAGCTGTGCTATATTTTATTGTAGAACCAGGTGTTAATGTTTCAATTACGCTATTATCTAAATTAACTATTTTAGGTTCAAAACCCGCTGTTAACTGCATAAATCCGACTTCGCCGTAAAGGGCTTTGATTTCTCCCTCACTACACATATCAAACAAGGCTTTCTTAACCTCGCTTCCCATAGATGGAATGTCGAGTTTAACAGTCTTTAGGAAATTAACGCCTAAATAAAATTCAGGTCTGACAATAAGGTTTGCTATTGAATCCCACGCATTTACTTTTCCTGTTTCTGCACCAAACTTAGTATTTAAAACGCCCTTATCTCCACTTGGTGAACGGAGCCACCAACCACGGTCAGGGTTATCCGTCTGACATGTAGCTAAGAGATTATCTTTTAGCCCATATTTTCCATTATAATATTCAAACTCTCCAAGAGACATAAGAGAAACGCCACATGTGGTTTCATAATAATTGGCACCAACCGTCGCAGAATCAACAATTGAACCTGTGGCACCAACTTCTGTACGCCAAATATGATTTTTATCAATATTATTGGTTATTCCCTCCGGAAGTTTAAATGTTTTATTACATACCGGACAGCAAGTGTTTCCATTAGTTAAAAAGTCGTTGTTTAGCCAATGTGCAATATTATTAGGGTCGCTAACGTCAAACTTATTGGTTTTATCCAAATCGAATTGATGTGCTCCATAATAATCCTGTGCCATAACGAACATGGTTGAGTTGCTATTTGTTTTATCTACATTAAGAAGTGTATATGAACTTCCGTCACTTTGCACTTTAAAGCTACGCTCTGCTGGGGTTTTTATTGAATTCCCGGGGATTGGTTCAATCCATCTTGTAGGACCGGCACAATTTACAGGGTCATTTAAAAACTCAATCTCGTTAGGTGTATAAAGTGCGGAAAGTTGTGCTGGGGTACATGTATCAACAATCATCTTTTTAATATCAGAACCCACAAACTTCAAATCAATCTTTGTATTTCTAAGGAAATCCTTTTTTAAATAAAATTGCGGTCTAATTCCAAGTCCGCCATCAGCACCCCACGCACGTACAGCACCAAGTCCGCCATCATCATCGGCGTACTGCATCCGTGCAATGGCATCAGCACCGTTTCCGCTACGGAAGAACCAGCCCTTGTCGGCACCACGTCCTCCTCTTCCGTCCATATAATGGTCAACTATTCCAAACTTATCTTTATAATGGAAATATTCGTCCACCGCCATCAATACAACGCCCATGTTCTGGTCGTAATTTCTACCGCCAACTTTTACTTCATCACATTTTGAATTTGGATGAGCGCATTCTGTTGTCCATGTATGATTTTTGTTTATGTATGTTTGAACGCCTGTCGGAAGTTTATAAGTTACGCCAGTGTCAACATTTCCCTTGGTTAAAAAGTCGTTGTTTAGCCAATACGCAATATTATTAGGGTCTGTTACATCAAACTTATTGGTTTTATCAGGATCGAATTGATGTCCGCCATAATAGTCTTGGGCAAGAACCATCAAAGTAGAATTCTCGTCTGTCATGTCGCTGTCTAAAATTGTAAAATTATAGACTTTTCCGTTTTCTTCAACGGCAAAAGTATTATTCGACGGTCCAATATTTAAAGCACCTACCGGTCTATCATACCAATCTGTAGGTCCACCGATTGGAACTTTTTTAAGCTCTTTAAATCCCTCTGCTGTAAACGCCGCTGTTATTTCTTCTGGAGAATATGTGTTTAAGATAAGATTTCGAACTTCATCGCCTGTACCTTTGATATTTAATTTTATACCTGCATTTTTAAAGAAATCCTTTTTTAAGTAAAAAGTCGGTCTAAACGGCCAGTCTTTATTGGGTGCTTCAGTTCTAACTGCAGCGTTTTCCCATATAGACATGAATAACAGATTTCCCGCACATGATGTTCTAAAATACCACGGCTCGTTTCCGCCAATAGCGTTTTTGTTATCATATGCACCAATTTTCGAACCATAATAATGATATTCACTTACCGATAAAAGTGAAACGCCATATGTTTGTTCAAAAAATTTAGGACAGCCAGGAGGACAGCCTCCTTCCGCCGGTGTAGGCTTATCGCTATGTCCACATTCTGTACGCCAAACATTTTGCATATTAATATTTGATTTAATAATATCAGGCAATTTATAATTCTTATCGCCCTTTGTGTTTCCATTAAGTAAAAAGTCGTTGTTTAGCCAATGTGCAACATTCGAAGTGTCATCAACGTTAAACTTAATGGTATCCACATTATTACCGTCAGTATCATATGGATGTACTCCATAAAAATCCTGTGCCATAACCAAATAGGTCGAGTTTGGGTCATTTAAATCAGTATTTAATAGTGTAAAGTCATAATCTTTACCGTTTTCCGTTATTCTAAAAGTATTTTCAAACGGTGTAGAATCTTTACCGCCGACCGGTCTAGGCGTCCAACCATACGGTCCTTTGATTTGCAAATCAGGCGGGTTTGCCCCATATACCGTAAATGCAAAACTACTAATAATAAGAGACAGTGCCAATACAAAACTAAGAATTTTTTTCATAAAACACACTCCTTTGTTTTTTATGAATAAATTATATCATGAAAAATAGCACAACTGTACTATACAATTGTGCTATAAAGTAGACATTTCTGCTTTTATTATTCGTGCAACAAAACTATAACCTTAAACACACACTCATTACAATAACGTTTTTATTATTCTAAATTCTGCACATTTTAATTTGCTGTCCTATATTAAGTTTGTCATTTTCAAGGCAATTCATTTCCATTATATCTTTAACCGTTGTGTGATATCGCCGTGCAATGTTCCAAAGCGTATCCCCTGGCTGGACAAAATATATTATGATAGATGAACATTTTTCGAGACATTCATTTTCAATAACTTCAATCTCGGTTACGACTTCACATCTTCCGGTTTTTACAATCTTTACGCCCAGACATATTACTAATCTTAATTCAATTTCATCATCGCCACTCATGTTATAGCTGACGTGGTCAACAAATATTTTCGCATCACACGCACAATCATTTGTGATTTTAGAACTTTCCAAAGTATGCGTGAACTCTGATGAATGTTCTATGCTTGCCACAGGCGTACTGTCATCATCTGTCAAATATAATATGTGGGTGACGACGCTTCCATGCACATTTATACACGAATTTTCAACCGTGATTTTGTTTACTTTTGCCTCAGAACACACATCGTAAATTTGTGTCGGCTTTGGTAGAGTGGATTGAATTTTTACTATATCCTTATGCGATATTTGAGCCGTGAGGTTATCAATCAACTGTTCAATATTATAGCCCTCACGGGTGATTTTTACATCTCCGCATAATGCGTATGCATCGGATATCGCTGGAAGTTCCACGGTTTCTGTACCCTTTATGTATGCATCAATAACGCATTCAACGCCGATACATCTGGGTTCGCCATCAGAATCCTCTCGGATTTCGCTATAGACATCCGCAATCGAATATTCAACCTCGCCTTCCATGTCTTCAACAGCTCCAGGAACATCAAAAACCTCACTAAACGGCAACACATTTTCAAGATATTGTATAGATTCTGTTTCGTCTTCTGCACAATATAATATGGCAAGCTTTACCTGACCTTTTGCAATAGCCTTCCCATCAATCATCTGAAC
>JAVXFE010000180.1:0-4349 GCA_036658075.1 Oscillospiraceae bacterium | reverse complement strand
ACTTTAGTTATCGACCAAGGGGACTATTTTAACTTTTACGTTAATGATGTTGATGCAACACAGGCAAAAGCTCCGCTTATGGATAAAGCGATGAAATCTGCATCCTACGGGTTATCTGATAAAACAGACCAATTTATTGCTTCTTTGTTGGCTACAGGTTCAATTAGTACAGGTCTTGGAAATAGCACCACGCCTTTGGTAATCACTGCCACAAATGTATATGAAACCCTCATTAAGATGAAAACAGCTTTAGATAAAGCTAGCGTACAAAAAGCAGAAAGATGGATTGTTTTACCTCCTGATTTTGAAGGGCTTATGTTGCTTGATGATCGCTTTGCCAGTGGTATGGGAGCAAATGCCGAAGGGCGCTTAAAAGAAGGCTCTGTGGCTCGTGCAGCCGGGTTTGATATTTACATCTCAAACAACGTGCCGAACACATCAAACGCCAAATATAAGGTGATTGCGAGTGTTAATGCCACTTGCACTTATGCAGATCAAATTATTAAAACGGAGGCTTATCGCAGAGAAAAGGGCTTTGATGATGGTATCAAAGGTTTACATATTTACGGAGGCAAACTATTAAGACCAGATAACGTGGCAGTTGCAACCGTAAGCTTTAGCTAATAAAAGAAAGGCGACAATATGCAATATCTAACATATGCGGAGTATAAAAGCACAGGCGGCACATTGGATAGTGCCGCCTTTACTCGCCTTGAATTTATGGCACGTAAACTTATAGATACCTATACTTTTAACCGACTTACAAGCATTACAACACCAACGGAAACTGTTAAAATGCTTGTGTTTGAGTTGGTGGAAATTGCCAATGATGAAGAACAAGGCATCGTGACAAGCACATCAAATGATGGGTATTCTGAAAGTCATCAAGCCACCGACCACAAAAAGAAAAGCTTAGAATTAATCTACTCTTATTTAGCTAACGAAACCGCAGCAGATGGCACACCATTACTTTATAGGGGGGTAAATTAAATGAGATATCCTCGGTGGTGGAATGACAGTATTACGGTTTATCATAAGCAAGAAACAAAAGATATCAACCAAAAAACACAAACCGCTTGGGTTAAAAATACTCAAAGCGGTTGTTTTTTTGGACAAACCACACAACAGGTCATGGGTGATAAGACTATTTTTAAAGAGAACAGATTTATTGTTCGTTGTCCATCCCCTATTTACATAGGGGATATCATCGTAAAAGGCATTGTTGATGATATCATACCCCACAATATATCGGGTGCAGAATTGCTAAACAAGTACCCAGATACCGCTTTTACCGTAAATACCGTTAAAGATAATACAAAAATGCGCAATGCACATTATCATGGAGAAGGTGTATAAATTGCCAATAGACATTAAAACTTCTGTCGACGTTAAAATAAACGTACCGGAAAAATTCGCAAAAATTCGCAACCCTGTTTTTTGGACATTTGCGGCGGTGGAATGGCACAAATTGTATAAGCCGTGGTGTCCTTGGAATACAGGGCATCTATATCAAAATGTCAATATATCCGCACTGTCGGGCACAGGTACCATTGAGCACTTTATGCCCTATGCAGGTAAGGTTTATGATTTTAATAATAATTACCGCAAAGACATGGCTCCTAACGCATCTGCCCAATGGGACAAAGCCGCAGAGCCTACCCAAAAGCCTAAATTGATTAAAGCGATGCAGGCTTATGTGGATAGTGGAAGGTTAAATTTATGATAAATAAACATAAAGCAATGTGTGAATTTATGGAAACCTGCCCAGAAATAAAAGATCTATTTTTTAATTTTTCGGAATCTAAAAACAGCGATATATCTATTGTTACTATTCCCAGCGAGGGCGCAATAGAAGAATTTATTGATGGGTCAAGTATTAGGTATTATGAGTTTGCAATTAATTGTTATAAAACAGTGTCAACCCTGCCAAATTCCCAAGAAAATGCAATTATCATGTTTGATGTTGACAAAGTAGCGTCATGGATAAGAGCACAAAACAAGGCTAACAACTATCCTAATTTTGGCACTCTGTGCCAAATACAAGAACTGAAAGTATTACAGGATATACCTACGGTAGCAGGGCAAAACCAAAATGAAGCAAAATATATGTTTGCCTGCCGAGTAGAGTATTATCAAGAAAGTGAGGACTAATAAAATGGCAGAACCGTTATTAAAACTCTGGAAAAGAAATCAAACACAATTATTTTTAAATATTGCCGCCACAAGTGCAACCTCTCCCACATGGGGCAGAGTCAGAAAATCCACACAAAATGAAATACAAACAAACCCCAAAATAGAAACATACCCCTTTATTGACGTTGAAAGTGAGGTTGACGTACTGGAAGAATATAAACTTTCCTTTCCACAGGAGCTTATGACCTATGAGGGCGACCCCTTGTTTGATTTTATCTTTAAAATATTTTACGAACAAAAAACCGGTAATGATGTAGTAATGGATGCCCTTATCGTATTCCCCAAGGCAGGCACAACCGCAGGCTCGTTTTTAGCGTGGAAAGTACCCGTAACAGTAGCGGTGAGCGGCTTAAATGCCGTTGATAAAAAGGTGGCTATGGATTGGAGCCAATCCGGTGATGTTGTGCGAGGAACAGTAACCGTTGCTTCGGGTGTACCAACTTTTGTGGCGGGTTAATAAGGAGATAAAAATGACTAAAATTGAATTACAAGAAAATCAACACAGCTTAGAGATAAACAACAAAGAATATCCTATTGCAAAGCGCACAGGGGAACTGGAAAAACGGTTGATAGCCGAATATGATACCGTTTTGCATGACTTAACGGAATATGAAAGATATAAAACCCTTATAACTCTTTTACTTGGTGAATCAGCCTATATTGAGCTGTTCCCCTTGGGTGAAAGTGAAAATCTTAATAAAATGGCGCAAATCGCCTATCATGCACAAAAGGAATTTAACGCCGATTATGAGGAATTAGAAAAACAAAAAATGAAAGAACAAGGGGCGAATGTCCTTAAAGATATCGACTTAATAACAAAAAAGTTTGATAGCTTAAGTAATTCTGTTGATAAAATTATCAGCAAATCGGAAATTATTAAAACAGCTAACCACAAGAAAAAATAATGAAGAACCTTGCAAATACAAACCGCCACAATTTATGAAAATCGGCGGTAATATTTATAGCGTAAATTATGATTATCGCACATGGATTGATATTATTAACCTCTTGGAAGAACTGGATATGGAAAACCTTACCCCCGAAGCCAACGAAGCCGACATTTTGGCGGCTCTTGCAATCGTTGAGCAAATTGAGGTTAAGGCTTTTTCCTATCCTCTGGATGAAGATATTTTTAGGGTATTAAGAGCCGTTACCGGTTTTGCCATGGGATACCCCGAACATCGAAATGCAGTAGACGAATCCGATAAAAACACAAGGTTAATTGATTTTGAAATTGATTTAAGCAATATACTAATCGCCATACGCAATCAAAGCGGCATTGATATAGCAAATCACCATGGCTGGTTTCATTGGTGGCTTTTTTTGCTTGAGTTTAACAATCTAACAACGGAGCACCATATCTCAAAAATCATGGAATTAAGGGCATATAGCGGCGATGATAAGGATATGCAAAAAGCAAGAGATGCCGTTGCATTACCCATAAAATACACAAAAACGGAACAACAAGAAATGAGCAACTTTGAGAATATGTTTTATAACTGCTAAAAAGACGAGGTCATTTACGACCCCGTCTTTTATGTTTATAGTTTTAATTGTTTTTTTAATGCGGATTGGAGAACATTGGAAAAATTCACGCCTTGCTCCTCAGCTTTTTCATTTAACCATGAAGGAATAGTACAATTTTTTTTCACCATACGCATTTCATGTTTGCGACGATATTCGGCAAAATCCACGTCTACAAAAGTAACAATATCATCCTTATTATGGGGAACAGATGTCATTGCAGACGGCTTCGGGATAGTTTCTTTATCGTCTTCCATGTCCATTCCCATAAGTCCTATGGCATCTCGTGCCATATACATGGCATCGGCGAAATCAACGCCCTGTGTTCCAATATTAAAATCAGGAATCTGTACAACTACAAAGGATTCTCCCTGAGTTAGTACAATGGGATATGCTGCTTTCATATGAATACCTCCTAAATATATTTAAGTCGACAAGGGGCTATTTTAGCCCCCGTCGCTTGATGATTGCCCTTGCCAAAAGTTCATCGGTTTCTTTATGGCGGACAATACTTTCACGTTCATTCCCTTTTATGTAGATGTCATGGTTTGCGCCGTGCCTTTTGAATTTCCAGCCTTTTCTTTCCAGCAACTCTATAAGGTCTTTGGTTTTCATTTCTTGACCTCCTTATA
>JAVXFE010000179.1:0-4396 GCA_036658075.1 Oscillospiraceae bacterium | reverse complement strand
TGACGTGGTTCGGCATCCTTTGGTACAAAAAATCGTAAAAGCGTATGAGCGAAAAACTTTAGAGCGTGAGCGAATCGCACAAAGTCGCAAGACAAATTCTTAATAAAATTAAACTCTACTCTATGTGAGAGGTAAATTAAAATGAAACTTTCTATTTTAAATCAACAGGACAACCTTAAAGTAACCAAAAGTATGCGTGACCTAATAAAAGCCTCTGCAAAAGCAACTCTTTTGTATATGCATTTTCGCACAGACGTTGAAATTAGCGTTATGCTTACTAATAATGATGAAATCAAAACCTTAAACCACCTTCATCGTAATATTAATTCAGCAACGGACGTTTTATCCTTTCCTATGTTTGAATATGACGAAAACGGTGAAATTGTTGAAGAATATGCTGATTTTAATGAACTTGGTGAACTCTGTCTTGGCGATATAGTAATATCGCTTGAACGTGCCATGGAACAAGCGGATGAATACGGACATTCATTTGAACGTGAAGTCGGTTTTTTAACTGTACATTCAATGCTTCACCTTCTGGGTTATGACCATATGACCCCCGAAGACGAAAAGGAAATGTTCGGGTATCAGAACGAAATCTTAAACGAAATGGGTCTTTCACGATGAAAATGATAAAAAGTTTTAAATATGCACTCTGTGGGCTTTTATATTGTATTAAAAACGAAAGAAACTTTCGCATACATATTGTGGCAGCGGTCACTGTTGCTATATTTGCATGGTTTTATGGAATTTTACCGAGTCAGGTTCCTCCTCTTATTATTGCAATATTAGGAGTCATGATTTTGGAGATTATTAATACCTCAATTGAAACCACTATTGATTTGATAACAAAAAAGTTTTCACCACTCGCAAAAATCGCTAAAGATGTTGCCGCCGGAGCTGTTTTACTTGCCGCACTCGGTGCTATAGGGGTTGCAATATTCACATTTTGGGACATACAAAAGCTTATGCGAGTTTTTGAAATATTTAAATCACCTTTACTAATAATTTTAGCCATACTATACGCAATAACTTGCCTGCTTTTTATATTTTTTATATTTAAAGAAGGTCGTTTTAACAAACGGGAAGGATAACATATGAAATCAGGATTTATAGCAATAACAGGTAGACCAAACGCAGGAAAGTCAACACTTCTAAACCGAATAATTGGCGAAAAAGTCGCTATTGTTTCAAACAAGCCACAAACCACACGAACAAAAATTTTAGGTGTACACACCGAGGAAGATTTTCAGCTAGTCCTTATTGACACTCCCGGAATCCACACAGCACACAATAAGCTTGGAGAGCATATGGAAAAATATATCTATACCGCCACCCAAGATATAGATGCACTCGTATATGTTGTTGACTGTAACATTCGCTATAGTGAGATTGAACTTGAAAAGGCCGCTTTAGCGGCACTTAAAACAAGCGGAATCCCTGTAATTCTTGCAGTAAATAAAATTGATACCATTCCAAACTTACAGCTTCTTCCAATACTGGACAACCTTAAAAATATTTATGATTTTGAAGCTATTGTCCCTATTTCAGCACAAAAAGGTAAAAATGTTCCTGAATTGTTCGAAAAGCTAAAGGATTGTTTAACCGATGGACCTAAATTTTTCCCTGATGACATTATTACCGACCAACCTGAACGCCAAGTCGTTTCAGAGTTTATCCGTGAAAAGGCACTTCGTCTTTTAAATAAGGAGATTCCACATGGTATCGCCGTGGAAATCGAAAGCATGAAAAAACGACCAAACGGAAGTTATGAAATATTAGCGGCAATATATTGCGAAAAGGCTAGCCATAAAGGCATTATTATTGGCAAAGGCGGCGATAAGTTAAAACAAATCGGAAGCCAGTCAAGGCAGGACATTGAACGCTTTTTAGGCGGAAAAATATACCTTGAATTATGGGTTAGAGTTAAAGAAGATTGGCGTAACAAAGAAAGTTTTATTTCCACAATAGGTTTTGATTAACAGTATATTTAGTTGCCGTAATCGTATAATAGTGATAGAAGAATTTCACTATTCCAGGAGGCGGTAATATGCAAAATCCATTTAATAAAGAATGGCAAGAGTTTGAAATCACAGGGAACGTATCGTCTTACTTAAAATACAAAGAAAACGAAATTGTGTTTTATAATAAAGACGATGAAAAAGAAGACAAAGACGATAAAAATCAGAAAAAACAAACCGAGCGTGAACGCTTAACCATCACGTGCTAAAGCATATATGAGGTGTAAAAGTTGGGTATAATAGAAACCGAAGGAATCATCACTCGTGAGGTAAAATATGGGGAATCGGACAGGATTCTCACCATAATATCTAAAGATTTCGGGAAAATTTCAGCAATTGCAAATAATGTCCGCCGAAACAAATCCGGGCTTCTTGCAGGTACCCAACTTTTTTGTTATAATAAATTTACGCTTTTTCATGGACGAGAAAAAAGTCTTTACAAAATTAATAGTGCCGAGATTATTCAACCATTTAAAAATCTTAGAGAATCACTTGAACATATGGCTTATGCCTCATATTTTTGTGATATAACCAACTTTTTTATTCATGAAAACGCACCTGATGCCGAGATGCTTTCGTTATTGCTAAACACTTTGTACATGCTCGATAATGACAAATTTTCTTACGAGAAGCTTAAAGCAATATTTGAGTTTCGAACTCTTTCAATTGCTGGTTTTTCGCCTAATATTAAAAAATGCGTGCATTGTGGAACTTCTGAAAACCCCGGTTACTTAAATTTAAACGATGGCGTTCTTTTATGTAAAAATTGCGGAAATGGGCTAAAAAACCTTATCCCTATCAACCAAACCATAATTGATGCAATTTATTATATTTCTAATATTGACATGAAACATCTGTACTCATTTATTCTTTCTGATGAAGCGATAAATTATTTAAGCATTGTAGGCGAAAGATATCTCGAAACACAATCTGCCCATTCTTACACAACCCTTGAATACTTAAAAAAAGTAATCAACTTAACTTAACACTACACTAAAACCACAAAAATAGGAGCGTTTTATGCAAAAACTAATACGTGATTTTTTAAAGAAAAATGGTGCGAAACAAGTTGGATTTTGCAAATTAGATGGCAATAATCCTTTTTCTCTTACATACGCAATCTCTTTCACTGTTCCGTTATCTAATGCGATAATTGACACTATTGACACAAGTCCTAGTCACACTTATTTTCATCATTATCGAAGTGTAAATGCATTAATCGATAATATATCCTTACGTGCCGGAATGCTTTTACAAGAAAAAGGCTATAAATATGTACCTATTCCCGCTTCACAATCCGTAAATGGTATGCAGGGTATATTTTCACATAAGTATGCAGGCGTTATGTCCGGACTTGGATATATTGGGAAAAGTGGACTGTTTATATCAGAAGAAAACGGCCCTCGTGTGAGGCTTGGAACAATTTTAACAAACTGTAAATTTATCACTCACGATATTATTCCTAAGTGCAATTGTGGCGACTGTAATCTTTGTAAAATTTCATGTCCCGCAATGGCAATAACAGGTGAAAAATGGTCACCAAACGAACCTCGTGAAAACATTATTGATGCCAAAGCCTGTAGTGATTTCATGAAAAAGAATTTTCAGCATATCGGTCGAGGTGCCGTATGCGGAATATGTATGCAAGTTTGTCCAAAAGGCAACAAAGCATAACAAAATTTCACCTCTTAGAAAGGATGAAAATTATGCACAAAACACCAGAAAGCAAACGTGTTGAAGATTCACATACCGAACAAGTTCACATTTTATCACCACCTGATTTAAATGGATATGACCGCCTCTTTGGTGGAAAATTAATGGAGTGGATGGACATTGTGGCTGGAGTTGTAGCCAGAAGACATAGCGAGTGCAACGTCACCACTGCCCTTGTCGATACACTCCAATTTAAAGGTCCTGCGTATACAAATGAAACCATTGCGTTAACAGGGCGGATTACGCATGTAGGAAACACATCAATGGAAGTTTGTGTCACCACATATGTGGAAGAACTCACACGTCACAGACGGTTAATCAACAAGGCGTATGTGGTTCTTGTGGCTCTTGATGAAAACGAAGCTCCTACACGTGTTCCACGCCTTATCCTCGAAACCGAACTTGAAAAAAAAGAGTTTGAAGATGCTGAACGACGTAGTGCTTATCGTAAATTACGGCTAGCTGAAAATTTTTAATAATTATTTATAAAAAAGCGAAAATTGGTTGATTTTTAGTAAACTTTATGTTATAATAGTTCGTGATAATGTCTTTGGCAATATTTCGACATTAAATTCAGTTTTTTTAAAAGGGTGATTTTATGCGTAAATTTATGCTTTTATTTATATTAATAATAATCCAAATTCCGCTTTTGGTTAGTGCAG
>JAVXFE010000178.1:0-4398 GCA_036658075.1 Oscillospiraceae bacterium | reverse complement strand
TTTTTATTAAAATAAATTAGGTCGCCTACAGTAAGGTCTTTAATCTCTCTGTTCTTATCTATTATATCAATCGTTAAATATTCTTTAACTTCTCCATCTCTTAAAATGGATATTTTATAAAATTCATCGCCATCTTCATCTATAGCGTTTGCCGCATCGCTTACGATTCCTATACTACTACTGTCTATATTAATCGGAGGTATATTTGTCGAGTCCATCGGTGTGGTTACCACGATATATTTGACTTTTTTCGTATCATCGTTGTATTCATAACCTTGAGCGTTATATGTACTTGTGGCAGCTTTGTTATCTAAAACTACCGGGGTCATATAATCCTTATCTGAAACATTCAAGCCACGACCATCATCTTCAGGGAGACAAACAACCTTTGTTTCTAAATTTATGGCAAACGGATCCATTGTTTTTCCAACGACTCCAAAAGTTTTATCCTTAACGTTATATGGAACCTTAGCGTTTACTTGTCCACCACTTAGTGTTAGTGTTTTTATGGTTCTTATTTTTCCATCCGAGCCACAAGTATATGTAACAGGAACGCCGGTCTTATTACCTAATTTTCCAAGTTCCGTTTCTAAATCACTTGAATCTATTCTCTTTGTGTTAAGTTTTACTTTGCTTGCCAAAGTAAGATATAAAACATCTTCATTTTTACAAAGGAGCGATTTAATCTCATTTTTATCTTCTTTGTTCTGTTCATTCTTTTCTATTTTTTCTTCAACTTTTCCACCAACAATCATTCTAACGTCAGTGTCACCTATCAAACCTGTATTTTTCGAAACCCCAGCAATAACGCCAAATTTCTCATCGGTTTCAAGTTCTTTTATTGCCGCAATATTTCCATTTACATCAATATATGCTACTGTACTCATGCCAACCATGACGAGAGACTGCACCTCTTCATCTAAATAATATTCAACGTCATTGATGGTTGCTTTGTCTTTAAAAATACTTGTGATATCGCCTTCGACAATTTCATCACTAACTTTAAGCTTCATTCTTGTTTTTTCTTCATCAGAAATTATGCTTATAATGCTATCCGCTTTAATGTCAGAAATCTCTAACGCTTCGCCTTTTTTATTTTCGATTATATATTTTCTGTCATTATCGTTTTTATCAATCTTTATAAAAGCATTTTTCCCAAATTTATAACCATTATATAAGAAAATCGTATCATTTTGTATGCGTTCAACTTTGACATTAACATATTCTTCAATATTGATAATATCCACCCGTGAATCTCCATTATTATCTATTACTGTCATTGTTCCGTTTTTGGGTTTAAGATTTTCAATTTGGTATACTTTTAAAAGCATCCCATTTTTAACAACTTTGGGCTGTTCATCTATACGCAGTTTTACTATTTTATCTTTTTTAGAATATGATATTTCGTTTTGAGTAATTTCTGTTATATCTCTGCTGTCAATTGTTGTTTTTGTATTTTTCTTTGTTGCCTTTATCGCTTTTAGCATGAACTCATCGGTAATTTTATTCTTTTCTGCAAAAAAGTCCACTTCTATTCCAATATAATTTTTTGCATCTGTGTTTCCAACCTTATACACGATATTATCGATTATAACTTCATCAGATTCAAGGTCAGAAATCGGCACATCAAGCCATGTCCATTCATTTGCCATTATTATGCCTCTTGATTTATAGATTTCGTGATTTCCTTGCGTTAATCTTACACGCAAAGTCTCGCCCTCTTTTATTTCATACTCGATTTCGCTTGTGTTAAAGCTTTTAACCAACATATTTACATCTAGCGAATTATAAATAACCGTAACTAAATCACCACGTGTGAAATTTTCACCTATATTTAAGTTATCATACAATTTCAAAGACCGAGCTACTGTATTGTGTCCATTAGGATAACCGCCCTTTTCGTTTGCAATATACCCATACCCCAAAATCACTACCATTGTTTTCATTACTTCCTCACACGTAACGGTATCGTTTGGAGCAAATTCCGTTTCAGAAATTCCATTCATGATTCCCATTTCTGTAACTGTCGCTACATCGCCTGAAAACCAATCTTCTTTTTTAACATCTGTAAATTTTGTGTCACGATTTCCTGTTATATTTCCAAGATCCATTAATCTTATAACAATCGTGGCAAATTCTGCACGAGTAACCTTTTCTTCTAATTTAAAATTCCCATCATCATCGCCCTTAATTATTCCAAGAGCAGCCACTTCAAATAGGCTATCGCTCATATCATTTTTCTCTGGTGCCGCCGTTACAAATACCGAACCAATCATACATAAAATTATTAAAACAGAAATGAATTTTACTGAAATAAGTTTTCTCATTATTTTCCTCCAAATTGTTATTTATTATTTATGAGTTTATATAATACTACAGCTGCCTGCTCACGCAAAAGTTCAGCTTTTGGTTTGAATTCACCGTCTTCAAATCCGTTTATGAGTCTAAATTTTGTAGCAAACGCCACATAATCCACTGCCCACGGACTGATATTATCACTATCTTTATATGAGCTTTCCTCCGCTACTTTTTCATACGAAACGCCATTTTTTAGGCAGTATGTATTAACGATAATTTTACTCATTTCTTCTCGACTTATTGCATCATTTGGTCTGATTTCTCCGCCATCACCACTTATAAGATTGTTTGCAAAAGCAGTTTCTATATAGTCCGCATACCATGAACCACTTTCAACATCTGAGAATTTGTTCGTATTAGTGGTAATGTCAAGTTTCATACTTCGCACAATCATTGCAATAAATTCAGCTCGAGTTATATTATTTTCTAACTTTAAGCTCCCCTCATCGCCATTTATAATCTCCAAATTTATCATTTCTCTAATTTCTTTTTCAGCCCAATGTCCATTAAGTTCATCATTAAATTTTTGGTCTGGAGTTTCTGGAGTTATAACATCCTCAGGTGTGGTGTTTATTATATTAGAAGGAGGTCGTCCTCCGCTGTTTCCTCCGCCGCCGCCTGAACTTGAAGGTTTATCATTCGGAATATTTTTATATCCTTTTACCGCTATATTATATATGCTTGATTGAGAAGCTCTTCCGAATTTAGCAACAGCAGTAACGGTAACTATGGAACTATTTTCAGGTTTTGTGACAACAGCGTTAACTTTATCGCCGCTTTTTTCAAACCTAATGACGTTTTCTTTGCTGGATTTGTATTCCATCTCTGCTCCATATGGTGCAATCAAAGTGGCTTCAAAGCTTTCGCTCACTTCTTCTGGCATAACAAGGTTTAAAATGTCTGCATTTACAATCTGCTCATCTGTTGGCGAAAAGCCAACAACAAATTCAGAAAGAGAAACCGCCTCGTCTGTTTTTTCGTCTATAACCAATTTCACAAATCTTGCCTTTTGAATTGGTATAGGGATAAAGCTTAAAGTTCCGCTTTTTTCGTCACAAATTTTAACATATTTCTTATTGTCATTACTAATATGCACACTGTATTTTTTTATAATATTTTCAAGGTTATCACCTAAAAGCATTACTTTTGAAACATCTACTTCTCTTTCTAAATCAACTGTTATTTCAAAACTCTTTTTTACCTTTGTTTTGAAATATGTAGTTCTATCATTATCATTTAGATTTTTTATATTTGTTCCGTCGGTAGCTCTAGCGGTCGATGTAATTATTTTCTCATCACAAAGATTATTAAGCCCCATAATTATGTTAAACTTTTTTTCAAAAGATTCTTGGTTATACGTTACTGTCGCCTTTAAAATAACAACCGTTTCTTTCTCTGGGATTTTAATCTTTCCGGTGCTTGAGTTTATAAGATTTTGCTCACTACTATCCCAAACAACCTCCGCACCAAACACATTTTTTATCAAGTCAAAATCTTTTGTTATATTTCCAGGTGTTTCGGTTGAAATTTTATCAAACGTGAAGTTTTTTTCTAAATATGTCGGCATATCAATCTTATTCATTCTTAGCTTGAAATCTGATATGCAAATTTCAGCATTCTCGCTTGTTGCAAAAACAATATTATCAAAGCTGTTTTCTTCTGTTAAAATAGGTTTGTTTATAATAATATGTCGATAACCCTCATCATTTTTTTCATAAACATCAAACGTATTTTTTTCAAAATCAAACCACAATTCAAGCTTTATTTTTTTATCTTGTACTGCTTCATTTATTTCGGTCTGTATCGGTTTACCTTTTTCACCATAGAATATTGTATATTTTTCAGGAGTAAACGCAATACTTATAATTTCATTTTCGCCGTTTTTGAAATAAATCTTATTTTCAGTAAAGTTTTTATTAGTTAGTTCTATTTCAGCACAAAACGAAGAGTTTATATCGAATTTTTTAATTTTTGCTAAATCAAATTTTGTAGTACCAACAGAATCTGCATTGCTTTTAATTTTAAATTCGCCATTTTCTT
>JAVXFE010000177.1:0-4428 GCA_036658075.1 Oscillospiraceae bacterium | reverse complement strand
CACGATTTGTATGATTAGGGAAAGAGTTTTTTGCTCTTTCCCTGTTTTTTTGCCAATTTTTATTTTACACTAAGATATATTAAATAAAGTAATAGTTTTATACTTGTCCGCATATTTATATTTATACTCTTAAAACAAATGTATTTATCTTTCTGAATATTTTTTATAGCCTTTGGACAAATTTAAATATGGATACATATAGTAAAATATATGTTATAAAAATTTTATTAAAAGTTAATAAAAAATTAAGAAAATATTAATTGTAATTTTGCACAAAAGAATCTTGTTTTATTGAGCATTTTTTATACACATGTACGATTTTGTTCATTATAACCAAAAAAAATTAAAAAATTTATTAAAAATGTGAAAAAGCTATTGACTAAAACGTATATTTTTAGTATTATAGTGTAGTAGTTCTTAATGACTGGATAATAAATGTTTTGAAGGAGCGGTATTATGTATATAAAAGAAGTAGTAGTTCAAAACCAAGTGGGGCTTCATGCTAGACCGGCTACATTCTTTATTCAAAAAGCTAATGAATATAAGTCGAGTATTTGGGTTGAGAAAGACGAACGAAAAGTGAATGCGAAAAGTCTTTTAGGTGTACTTTCGCTCGGAATAACAAAAGGTCTTAATATTACTATAATTGCAGAAGGCCCGGATGAAGAAAAGGCGGCAACCGAATTAGTTGATCTTATTTCTTCTAATTTTTCGTAACACTAATCATTTTAAATTATATTTCTTTGGAGCAGACTGTATTTCGCATTAGTGAACGCAGTGTGCTCTTTTTGAATGTAGAGGTGATAAAATGCTTAATAATATTAAAGAAAAGTTGAAAAATCTTCCGTTATGTCCAGGCATATATATAATGAAAGATGAAAATGATAATATTATATACATCGGAAAAAGTAAACTTCTTAAAAACAGAGTCAGTTCTTATTTTATTAACTCAAAAAACCATACCGCCAAAACGGTTTCTATGGTTTCCCAAGTGCGTGATTTCGACTACATTATGACAGATACTGAAGTTGAGGCACTTATACTCGAATGCAATTTAATTAAAAAACATAGACCTAAATATAATATTTTATTAAAAGATGATAAGCAATATCCATATATAAAAATTACAATAAATGATGAATATCCACGAATTTATGTCACTCGTACCGTTGTTAAAGATGGCTCTAAATATTATGGACCATATATGAGTGCTAAAAATATAAGAGATACAATAGATACTATAAAGAAGATATTTAAAGTCAGAAGTTGTAACAAGCGTCTTCCTCAAGATATAGGAAAAGGTAGACCGTGCCTATATTATCATTTAAATCAATGTAGCGCACCATGTGCAAATAAAATAAGCGAAACAGAATATAAAGAAATATTCGATAAAATTTCTTTAGTTTTAGATGGTAAATATTCGGATATTATAGTTGAACTAAAAAAACAAATGAATTTAGCATCAGAGAATTTAGAATTTGAACGTGCTGCAAGATATAGAGATAAAATTGAACATTTAAAAATTCTTGGAGAAAAACAAAAAATAATTTCAACAGATGAAAATAATCGTGATATAATAGGTGTTTTTAATGATGATGTTAATAATATTTGCGTTCAGGTGTTTTATATGCGAGACGGTAAAATTATTGGGTCTGAACATTTTGTTTTTGAAGACACACATGATAACATTTCCGATATCATATCATCGTTTGTGAAACAATATTACTTTACCGCCACCAATATTCCCAGGGAAATTTTATTGCCCGCTGAAATTGAAGATAAAGACGAAATAGAAGAATGGTTAAAAACAAAAACCGGATATAAAATAGAACTGAAAGTTCCTATGCGTGGTGAAAAGTTAAAAATTGTTAAAATGGTTAATAAAAATGCTGAAGAATCATTAAAGTTATATCTTTTTAAACGAAACAAAGAAAGTATGGAAGAAAATCAAATTTTATTAGATTTAACAAATATTTTAAAACTCCCTAAAACTCCATTCAGAATAGAAAGTTATGATATTTCTAATATTTCAGGTGCTCAAAGCGTTGGGGTATGTATAGTTTATAAAGATGCAAAAGAATCTAAAAAAGACTATAGAAAGTTTAACATTAAAACTGTAGAAGGTGCAAATGATTACGAAAGTATGCGTGAGGTGATTTATCGTCGCATAAATCAATCTTATAAAGAAGAAGATGCAATAAAAAGCGGTGAACTTTTACCGGAGAAAGCAAAATTTTTACCGCTTCCAGATTTAATCTTATTAGATGGTGGTAAAGGTCATGTTTCTGTTATTAAAGAACTTTTTGATACAATGGGAGAAGAAATTCCGGTATTTGGATTAGTTAAGGATGATAAACATAGGACACGTGGATTAACTGATGAAAACAATGAAATCTCTTTAGATAATAATAAAAATCTTTTTAATTTTCTGACATGCATGCAAGACGAAGTTCATAGATTTGCTATAACCACTTTTAGAAAAAAACATGAGAATATAACAATTAAATCAGAACTTGAAAATATCAAAGGCATTGGCGAAAGCAAACGAAAAAAGTTGCTATTGACATTTATGAATATAGAAAGAATCAAAAATGCTACTATATCTGAATTATTCGAGGTTGTCGACAAGAAAACTGCCGAAAGCGTATATAATTATTATCACAATAATGAATATAAAAATGGGGGTAATTTAAGTGACTAAAGAAATTTTTGAGTTTGCTAACAAAATACAAAATGAACTTATAGAAATGCGTAGAGAAATTCATAAAAACCCCGAACTCTCGTTTGAAGAATTTGAAACATCTCAATATATATGTAAAAAATTAGATGAAATTGGCGTGCCTTATAAAGCTAATGTTGCAAGAACAGGTATTTTAGCAACATTGCAATGTGGGACGCAAAAAAAAGCCTTGCTTATACGTGCAGATATTGATGCACTTCCATTACAGGAAGAAGCGGTTTCGGAATACAGCTCAAAAAATCCGGGGAAAATGCATGCTTGCGGACATGATGCACATACCGCCATACTTTTAGGTACATGTATGCTTTTGAATTCTTTTAAAGAAAAAATAAATGGAACTGTAAAGTTTTTATTTGAGCCTGGTGAGGAAACTACGGGTGGGGCAAAACCAATGATAGAAGAAGGAGTTTTAAAAAATCCAGATGTTGATGCATGCATAGCTTTACATGTTGACCCTGACATTAATGTTGGAGGGATAGCGGTAAAAGCAGGACCCATATACGCTTCGCCGGACGACTTTGAAATAACAATAAAGGGCAAAGGCGGACATGGAGCTGAACCGCATCTTTGTATAGATCCTATTTTAGTTTCGGCACAAATAATAAATAATTTACAGACCATAACCAGCCGTTTTATGAATCCATTTTTACCAGCGGTGGTTTCGATATGTTCAATTCATTCCGGTACAGCCTCAAATGTAATTCCAAATACAGCAAAAATTTTAGGGACAGCACGTGCTTTAGATTTAAATGTTAGAGAACTGCTTAAAACCTCCATAGAAACAATTGTAAAAGGAGCTTGTGAGGCTAATAATGCAGAATATGAATATATCTTTACAAAGTTATATCCACCACTTATCAATGATGCCAATATTGCTAATATGATATTTGCGTCTGCAAAAAAATATTTACCAAATGCCGTTTTGGGCGGTTCTGCCACTATGGCAGGAGAGGATTTTGCATACTTCGCCCAAAGTGTCCCGTCAGCATTGTTTAAACTTGGATGTAAAAATGATAATAAAAAAGTTGTGAATCAGTTGCATAATTCGAATTTTGATATTGACGAAAAATGCCTCAAATACGGTGTTATGATTTTTTCTGATTTTGCACTAAACTTTTTAAAATAGGACTATTATAATGCACACATGACATAGGTATATTTGTTGTATTAGATTTTACGGTATTTAGATAGCATTTTCCATCTTTTTGATATATACATTTTTTATCAACACAATTTATCATAGATATTTCACCACCTACGTACAGTATATCTATTTTTTAACTACAATATACCTCATGGCTCCGACTATTGATTTAAGTCGGAGCCACTCTAATATATAAAGGGCTTGACTGTTTTTTGTCTTCCCGTTAATATATAATATGAAAAAAATTAAATTCTGTGAAGGTGAGAAAAAATGAAAAAAGCAATTATAGTAGATAAAAATTTAGATAATGCTATATTTAGTACACTACTGTCTAATAATTATAGTATTATAAAATCCTTCGATATGGATATATTATATAAACCTGTAAATACTCATCCAGATATGCAAATTCATTTTGTTGCTGACGATTATGCTATATGCGAGCCAAATTGTTATGAATATTATAAAAAAGAGTTACCGTCTCACATTAAATTAAAGGCTGGAAATAAAATTAGTAAAGGAACCTATCCTTATGATATAGCAT
>JAVXFE010000176.1:0-4465 GCA_036658075.1 Oscillospiraceae bacterium | reverse complement strand
GGTAAACTGTATAAGAAGAATTATATCGATCACTCGGAGATTGTAAAAGGAGGAAAGCTGGTTTATATCATGAAAGCCAGCCCCAAAGCAAAGGGTATAAAATAAACTTCTAAGCAGAAAGCATTTTTAAGCAGAGTGTAGCGAATTGGCTGAACCAGCGTTTATTACGCTCTGTTTTGCTTTGTATTGCAAAAGGCTGAAAAGCATATTTAGGCAGAACGCAGCAGGAGTTTCGTTACTATCCCGTTACTTGAATAGTGATGCAGATTATTTGCTAATGGGTTTTTATTCAGTGCATTGCGTAGTTTTGCGTACCGTCAGATAACTCAATGATAACTAATTTTGTAACCAGAAAAAACATTGAGTTATGAGGTCAACATTCAAAGTATTATTTTACGTGAAGAAAGGCAGCGAGAAACCCAACGGGAACCTGCCTTTGATGTGCCGTATCACGGTGGACGGCGAGGTTAAACAGTTCAGCTGTAAAATGGACATTCCACTCCACTTGTAGGATGTGAAGAACAATCGTGCACCGGGAAAGAGTGCGGAAGCGAAGAAAATCAATCGCTCTATCGACAGAATCCGTGTGGATATAAACCGCCGTTATTAGGAACTGATGCAGACGGACGGCTATGTTACCGCCACCAAGTTGAAAAACGCCTACCTCGGAATCGGGGTGAAACAGGAAACATTGTTAAAGCTATTCGAACAGCACAATGCCGAGTTTGAGAAGAAAGTCGGTTACAGCCGTGCGCAGGGTACTTTCGCCCGTTACCGTACCGTCTGCAAGCATATCCGGGAGTTTCTTCCCTATACTTATCACAGAGAGGATATACCGCTCAAAGAACTAAACCTGACATTTATCAACGACTTCGAATGCTTTTTGCGAGAAGAGAAAAAATGCCGTACAAATTGTATAAAGCGCAAGACGATATAAACCTGCTGTTAGGTGTATTCCCGCATTTAAACGAACGCTTGCGGATAACGCAGCTATGCAAGGGTACCGGATTGACAATAGACACCATTAAGCAGTTATTTAAGGGTGAAGCCATATCGATTACAGGTAAGCTCCACTCTCCCGAGCACGACCAATCGTTCAACGTACAGGATGCCAAATTGCAGCTATTTAAGGAGAGCAAGGATTCCGAAAGTTTGAAGTTGTCTATTAATGGGCAGAATATCATCGACTGGTTTAAAGAACAATTCAGCAAGCTTCGGCAGGAGATAAAGCCACATATTAAGCCCCTTTCGCCTACGCCAAAGAAAGGTAGAGGAATATAAGCCTTCTACAAAACTGGAAAAGGTAAAAACAAAGGTTTTAAAGGATAAGGAGATGTTATTCTAAATAAATGAAGTATCTTTGTGGATGAATTATAATAGTCTCTTTAATAGTTTATGACAAACAATAAAAGCAAGAAAATACCTCAACCTTCAATGTCATTTGAAACTACTAATGCCCATTCGGAGAATAAAACAGTTAATGTTTTATCTCTCTTTTCAGGTTGCGGAGGTATGGATTTAGGCTTTGAAGGAGGGTTCTCGGTTTACAAAAAAAGCGTGTCTTCTAAAAGCGGTTTTATAGAACGAGCCATAGATGAGCATTTCGTGCTATTAAAAGACACGATTTTTAAAACCGTTTTCGCCAATGATATATTAAAAGAGGCTTTTGTCGCTTGGTCTCATTATTTCAAAAAATACGGATATACCCCTGATACTTATAGACAAGAGAGTATCGTGGACTTGGTGAAGATGCATAGGCAAGGATTTAAAGTATTTCCTGATAATGTCGACATCGTAACAGGAGGGTTCCCATGCCAAGATTTCAGCGTGGCGGGAAAAAGAAAGGGTTTTAATTCACATAAAGACCATAATGGCGATCTGATTAACGGCACTATAGTCAATGAGGAAACTCGTGGAAAGCTTTATTCATGGATGAAAGAAGTTATAGACATAACAAAGCCTAAAATTTTTATAGCTGAGAACGTTAAGGGACTGGTTAATCTATCGGATGTAAAAGATATTATACAAAGAGATTTTTCAACTGCTGACGGAGACGGCTATCTGGTTCTACCTCCACAAGTTTTACACGCCGCAAACTACGGTGTGCCACAATCCAGAGAAAGGGTAATTTTTATAGGCATTAAAAAATCCGCCTTAAAAGAGCCAGCGTACGAAGCTTTAACAAGCGATTCTATACCTGATGACTATAATCCTTATCCTAAACCGACTCACGCTCATACATTCGTAGATGACTCATTAGAGCAGTCTGTTGCCCTTAAGGATGTGTTCGCAATGTTGCCGGAGCCGGAGAAAAGCAAGGATCCGTCACAACGAGTATACTCGAAAGCGAAATATATGGGGGCTCATTGTCAAGGGCAAAAAGAAATAAATCTGAATGGCATCGGTCCGACGATTCGCTCGGAACATCATGGCAATATTGAATATCGTAGGTTATCGAAAGAGCATGGCGGCGGACATTTCGAGGAGTTGAATAAGGGCTTAATTGAAAGACGGTTAACTCCGAGAGAATGCGCTATCATTCAGACATTCCCCTCGGATTATGAATTTGTAATACCAAGCCCCCACAGAAAAAACAGCTTTACTCTTAGCTCATCCGCGGCATATAAAGTAATAGGCAACGCAGTACCCCCTTTATTGGCGTATCATATTGCGAAAAGGATAGAAAATTTGTGGAATATATATTTTGAATAATATGGTTGTATCTGTAAATACCGAACCGCATAGGAGCGAATTTGAGTTTTTATTGTCAAATATGCTTCATACGTTGAAGGAAGAATCGAATTATAATCCTAAAGAATATTTGGCATTGTCAGGGAGTAGACTGGAGGGTAAAGTCCTTGACATAATGGAGCATCATGCGGCAAATACCCCATTTGAAGGTTCTATAAGGTTAATGTCCGGTCAACATTTTCCCGACATAATAGCTAGTAATTATTACGGGGTCGAAGTTAAAACGACTAAATCCAATCATTGGAAATCTACCGGGAGTAGTGTTGCGGAAGGCACGAGAGTTGACGGAATAGAGAGGATTTTTATGTTATTCGGGAAAATATGCGAGCCTATTGATTTTATGTGTCGTCCCTATGAAGAATGTCTTGCTTCCGTGGTTGTTACACACTCTCCAAGATACCTAATAGACATGACCTTAGATAAGGGACAGACTTTTTTTGATAAAATAGATATCCCTTATGACGAACTTAGAAAACAAGAAAATCCGATAAAAACAATACTGGATTACTATCGGAAACAACTTAAGCCGGGCGAAACCACTTGGTGGGCTGACATCGGCATTAAAAGTAAAGAGACTAATATGGTTGTACGTTTATGGAGCAGCCTATCAAGAGACGAGGCTAACGATCTTAAAATTAAAGGCTTTTGTTTATTTCCTGAGCTTTTGAGCAGTCGGCAAGATAAATTTTCGAGAATGACATTGTGGCTGTCGACCGTGGAAGGCGTTATAACATCCAATATTAGAGATAAGTATACCGCTGGTGGTCGTAGAGAAATCTTATATAAGGAAGTGAGATACGATATCCCTAAAATCATCAAGAACCTTATAGACTCTTTAGATGCTATAAGAACAATGCTGCGAGATATTGATATTGAGGATTTGGAAGAACATTGGGGTATCCATGTCGATGCGACCACCATATATGAGCAATGGTGTAATTTAGTCTCAGCAACTGCTGCGGAAATAACCGACTTTCCCTTAAGGGATTATCTTCGAGTGTAATGGATATATGGGATAAAGACAAAAGATCGGAGGTAATGGCTTTGGTTAGAGGAAAGAATACAAAACCAGAAGTCATAGTTCGAAAATATCTTTTTTCCCAAGGTCTCAGATATAGGGTTAACGTCAAGACTTTACCGGGTAAGCCGGATATTGTATTGCCAAAATATAATGCGGTGATTTTCGTACATGGATGTTTTTGGCATGGTCATCAAGTAGAGGGTAGTTATCATCGTAGATTTCCAGTTTCTAACGCCGAGTTTTGGCGGGAGAAAATAGAAAATAATGCAAATCGAGACATTCAAAATCAAGAGCGACTGAGAAAAATTGGCTGGCGTGTATTTGTAATATGGGAATGCGAACTGTCATCTAAAGAGAAAAGAGAGAAGACTCTTAATAACTTAGTTGAAGCTCTTAAAAATCCTTAGGTCATTCTCTTTATTTTTACACAATATTGGAATACTACTTTATTTATCTGAACACAAAGTTATATTCCAAGAATAAAACGTCAAGGCTGAAATGAATTTTATCGGAAATCTTCCTTTCTCGTTCCTCGAAAGAGTATTTCCGATAAAAGCCTTGCCTTATTCATCCTTTCCACAGAGGAGGTGTTTATCGGATAAAGAAAGAGAAAAAATATGCGTTGGGTTTCAGAAATATTGCGTAATTTTGACGTGAGTTATTTGACAGTATAACACCGCAAATTGCTGAAAT
>JAVXFE010000175.1:0-4471 GCA_036658075.1 Oscillospiraceae bacterium | reverse complement strand
CATAAGCCACAATTTTGGTGGTCGTCAAATCCTTGAAGATGCCTCTTTTAGACTTTTAAAAGGCGAACATATCGGTCTTGTTGGAGCTAATGGCGAAGGAAAATCAACTTTTTTGAAAATAATAACAGGAAAGCTTATACCAGACGAAGGCACAATAAATTGGTGCAAACGTGTTACGACCGGGTATCTTGACCAGCATACAGTTCTCGAAAAAGGGAAAACTATTCGTGACGTTTTGCGTGATGCTTTTTCGCATATGTTTGCAATGGAAAAAGAAATGCTTGATATGTATGACAAAATGGCAGATGTTTCGCAAGAAGAAATGGATTCGATGCTTGAAGAAGTTGGAGAAATTGGTGAAAGCCTTGAACATGGTGGGTTTTATACAATTGATTCTAAAATAGAAGAATATGCCAATGGATTGGGTATAGGCGAAATTGGCTTTGATAGAGATGTAAGTGAGCTTAGTGGAGGACAACGAACAAAGGTTCTTTTGGTTAAGCTTTTACTTGAAAATCCAATGATTTTAATTTTAGACGAGCCAACAAACTTTCTTGATGAAAATCATATATATTGGTTAACGAATTTTTTGCAAAATTATGAAAATGCCTTTATTTTAGTATCACATGACGAAAAATTCATGAATGATGTGGTAAACGTTGTTTATCATATAAATAATTTAACTATAACACGTTATTCAGGGCAATACACACAATTTTTAGAAGCTTTTGAACTTAAAAAAAGGCAAATTGAGCAAGCACACGAAAAACAACAAAAAGAAATTGCAAAACTTGAAGATTTTGTTCAGAGAAATAAAGCAAGAGCCGCAACAGCAAATTTAGCACGAAGTCGACAAAAACAACTCGACAAAATGGAAATTATCGAAATCGCACGTGAAAAAGTTAAACCTACATTTAAATTTAAAGTTGCTAGAACGCCTGGAAAAAATTTAATCGAAGTCAAAAACTTAATAATTGGATATGATGAACCATTAACAAACGAACTTAATTTTATAATAGAACGAAATAAAAAAATTGCTATAAAAGGAGTAAATGGTTTAGGAAAATCAACTCTTTTAAAAACATTGTTAGCAATTCAGCCACCTATATCTGGAACGATTGAGCATGACCAATTTATGGAGGTTGCTTATTTCGAACAAGAAGAAAATGCATCTTCGAAAACAGCCCTTGACGATGTTTGGGATGCGTATCCTTCGATGACAATTGGCGAAGTTCGCAGTGCTTTGAGCCATTGTGGGTTAACATATGAACATATCACAAGTCAAATGCGTGTTTTATCAGGTGGAGAAAACGCAAAGGTTAGATTATGCAAACTCATGCTATCCCCTGCAAATATACTTATCTTAGATGAACCAACTAATCACCTAGATGTAGATGCTAAAAGTGAATTAAAGAAGGCTGTGAAAGAATTTAAGGGTACTGTGCTAGTAGTAAGTCATGAACCTGAATTTTATGAAAATCTTGTAGATGAAGTTTGGAATGTCGAAGATTGGACGACAAAAGTAGTATAGTCTAATCACAAAAAGGCGATTTTATCGCCTTTTTGTGATTAGTGTGGCAAATTAACGACAGTAAACACTGATATATCTTATTTGGTTTAAATCAACAATAACCATATTTTTAGAATTTACATCTTGCATGCTTAGAAAATTTTGACCACATTCTTTTAAAATCCCGCATTTTTCCATTTTGATTCTATTTGTTGTCCAAAAATCAATACATATGTATTTGCCTTTGTATCTTCCTAAATATTCCGTTAGTGTTGAACTGGAAACGGTTTCTTGTTTGTTTGGAACGGAAAATGCAGCATATTTTCCATTCATACCATTTGATAATGATGGCGTACTATATTCCACTGTCGTGTTGCATGAACAACAATTCCCGTTTGAAAGCTCCGTGCATGTTGGAATGTAGGTGGAAAATTCACCATCATATTCAGATGGGACATGACATCCCGGTGGCATTACTAAAGGTTGTTCATGTGTTAACGTTGATGTTGATGTTGGGCTTTCTGTTTGATTTTTTCGATAATTTCGCAAATTAATACCTCCAAATTTTATTATGTAAAAGTTCTCATTTTACATAATATTCAAAGAAATCAAAAAGTAACATATATTTTGAATATTTTTTTAAAATTTGTACAGAATATAGTTGTAACCCAAAAACATACTTTAAATTTTAGGAGGATTCAAAAATGTCAAACATTCAAAACAAGCAAAACAAACAATCAGGAAAGCAAAACAACCAATCAAGTCAGTCTACTCAAAATTGTCAAAATAGTAAAAAGGACAACCAGAGCCAAAACAAAGACGACCAAAATCAGAGTAAATAACAAAAATTTTGGGGTGACTACAAAAGTCACCCCAAAATTTCATTTTTTGCAAGGTTTAAAATCCTCATACATACAGACAATAATATAGGGTGAGGTGAAGATGAAAAAGTCATATAAAAAATGTTTATTAGGATTATGTATATTATTAGCGTTTTCCACCCCAATAATGGCAGAAGAATCAGAAAAAAAACTAGTACCTGTTGGGCAAGCGATTGGCGTGACACTTGATTTAGGCGGAATAGAAGTGGTAGATGTTGTTTCTTTTTATGATTATGATGACAAAAAACATTCCCCTGCACTTGATGCTGGAATAAACGTCGGAGATTCTATTTTAGAAATTAATTCCAAAGAAGTAGAAGACGTTAAATCTTTTAAAGAGGTCTTAAACCATAACGGAGATAAAGAAATCGCTATTCTTATTCGTAGAAATGGCGAAAACAAGGAAGTTAGAATGACTCCCGCAATTTCCAATACAGACGGTAAATTTTCTATCGGAGTTTGGATAAAAGATGCAGCATCTGGAATAGGTACACTGACATATTATGATCCCGAAACAATGAAATTTGGTGCATTAGGACACGGGATTACTGATCCAAAGTCTGGTAAACCTATGGATATTTCAGGTGGGGATATTTTATGTTCTACAATCGTAGCAATACAAAAAGGTTCTAAGGGACAACCAGGTGAATTAATTGGTGTTTTCGCAGATGGTAAGGAAAAAATTGGGCAAATCACAGATAATTCCGAAAATGGTATATGTGGAACAATAAAAGATAAAACAAAAGTAAATGTTACTTCAGAAGCTATTCCTGTTGCAAATCGCAATGAAGTAACAGAAGGCAAAGCGTATATTCTTTCAAATATTAACGAAAATAGAATTGAGCAATTTGAAATTCAAATTCAAAAAATCAATAAATGCGAAAATAGTTCAAAAGGTATGGTAATTAAAATAACAGATGAAAAATTGCTAGAACAAACCGGTGGTATAGTTCAAGGAATGAGTGGAAGTCCAATTATTCAAAATGGGAAACTTGTTGGTGCAATTACCCACGTATTTGTAAATGAACCAACACGTGGATATGGTATTTTTATAACAAATATGATAAAATAGTTGCAAGTCTAATAACTAATTATAGGATTAACAAAGGAAATATAGTAAAAAGGGCGATTTTCTCGCCCTTTTTAAAAAAATAGAAAAAAATTACTTTTATTTTCGCAAAAACTATTGACAAATAATGTAAAATTGAGTTATAATATATATATACAATAATTCAAAAAAAACGAAATAAGAAGGAGATTTTTAAAAAATGGAAAAGAAATCTAGAATTTTAATTGCTGATGATAATATTGCTTTTACAAATGAGTTTTATAAAGAATCTTGTGAAAACGATTGTGTTGAAGTTGTCGGAACTGCGTTTGATGGGAAACAAACATTAGAATTACTTAAAACTTTAAATCCTGATGTACTTATTTTAGATTTGGTTATGCCTCTTTTAGATGGTTTTGGAGTTTTGGACCAAATGCGAACCATGGAACTAGACCCATCATTAATAGTTGTTGTAATCAGTTCAGTTTTTTCTGATAAAATTGCCGAAAGGGTTATGGAATATGGAGTCGATTATTATATGGTAAAACCTGTTAGTATTCATAACATACTTGATAGAATAGTTATGTTTGATACTGCGAGAAAAAATGAAGAAGGAATCGGAAAAATTAGCGTAATAAAACAACCAACAAGCAAAATGGGATATATCGGATATAAAGGCGCTGTTAGTTTTGATATGGAAACAATGGTTACAGAAGTCATACATGAAGTTGGAATACCTGCACATATAAAAGGATACCAATATCTTAGACATGCAATAATGATGGCTGTAGAAGATTTGGATGTTATAAATTCTATAACAAAAGAACTTTATCCATCGGTTGCAAAATCATTTAATACAACATCTAGTCGTGTAGAACGTGCTATTCGTCATGCGATTGAAGTGGCGTGGGATAGAGGAGATACTGAAGTTTTAAATTCATTTTTTGGTTACACAATCGCAAACAGTAAAGGGAAGCCAACTAATTCAGAATTCATAGCAATTATTGCTGATAAATTAAGACTAGAATTAAA
>JAVXFE010000174.1:0-4482 GCA_036658075.1 Oscillospiraceae bacterium | reverse complement strand
AAAATACTCCTTCCTATTATATCACTTACCTTTTTGTTTAATATTATTCCAAACTGCTTGTTACAATAATCGACTATCAAATTGGCAGGTTCAATCTCCGTCAAATTGTCAGTTTTTAGAACATAAAACGCCACAGGCATATCATTTAGATATTGCAATATTTGAGCTTTTGCATTAATTTCCGAATATCGCATTGTCATGTCCGCAAGTTGCTTGCGTTTAACCGCATTTTCAATACGAATTTTTACAATTTCAGGGTGTATAGGCTTCGAAATAAAGTCCCAAGCTCCGCATGTAAGTGCGTCAACTTCAGAAGATTCCTCACTTGTTACCGCAATCAATGGTATCTTTTTAAGTTCTGAATTTTCTTGTATTTTTTTCAAAACTTCAAACCCGTCCATTTCGGGCATGCGAATGTCAAGCAAAACAACTGACAACTTTTGCTTATATTCTTCCATTATTTTTAAAGCTTTTGCACCATTATCCGCCTCTAAAATCGAATAATCATTCTCAAAAATTTTCATTAAAATTTTACGATTTATCTGTGCATCGTCAACAATAAGCATTGTTTTGTCCAAACTCATGATGTGCCTCCCCTTTTTTGCATAAGCGGAACGCTATATGCAAATTTCATAACTCAAGTCTTTTAAGTTTATAACGACAAAATTTCTTTTAACTTTTCAAGTTGTTTAATAAGCGCAGAATATTGCATTTCTAAATTATCATGCACGCCCGAACGCAAATCTTCAACCATAACGGAAATTGTTTCAACCATAGGAGCAAGGCTTAAATTCGCCGCAACTCCCTTTAACGTATGGGCAGAATTAAATGCGTTTTCATAATCCTTTTCCGCAATCGCTTTTCCAAGTTCAGCAAATGCAGAATCGTGGACAAAGGCCCTGGTACAATCTTCATAAAGTTCACTATCGTCCATAAGCCTAATCATTGCCGATTCAACATCCGCTCCATATTCCTTTAAAGTTTTCATAAAATTATCCACTTGATTTTATTCCTCCGAATCATAAATAAAATTATACAAAGTTTGGAACAATTGCCGTGGCTCTATTGGTTTTGCAAGATGTGCATTCATACCCGCAGCACGACTTTTATCAATATCATCTTCAAAAGCGTTTGCCGTCATGGCGATAATCGGAATCGTCTTTGCGTCCGCTTTTCTCCAGCGACGTATGTTATGTGTCGCCTGTAAGCCGTCCATTTCAGGCATCCGAATATCCATTAAAATTGCATCATAATATCCAACATCGGACTGTGTAAACATCTCCATTGCTCTTAATCCGTTTTCGGCGTGTTCAACAGTAAAGCCTTTATTTTCTAATATTTTCCTTGCTACTTCAACGTTTAAAGGGTGGTCTTCAGCCAAAAGGATTCTCTTCCCTGTGAAATCAAAATCCACAGGCGTGGCAACTACTGCTTCATCTTCTTTATCATAAAAGGCTTTTTCAAAAGCTGAAATTAACGATGATTTAAACATGGGCTTACTCATAAGTAAATTCACGCCAGCAAGCTTTGCCTCGTGTTCAATAACAGCCCAATCATACGCCGTCATAATGATAATAGTAACCTCAGGTCCTACAATTTGACGAATTCGGCTTGCCGTTTCTATTCCGTCCATGTCGGGCATTTTCCAATCTAAAAGTATCAGGTCATAATATTCTTTACGATCCCATTTTTCATTGACACGCTGTATCGCCTTTTTCCCACTATCTACCCACTCTGAATTTACACCAATTTCAGCTAAAGTTATCGCTGCATGTTCACATACCGTCACGTCATCGTCAACAACAAGGGCTTTAAGCTCTGAAAAATCGTAAAGTTGCTTTTTGGCATGTCCGCTTTTTGAATCTTCGGTAATTCCAAGCTTAACGTCAACGGTAAACTCACTGCCTACACCGACAATGCTTCGAACACTTATTTTACCGTCCATAAGTTCAACAAGGTTTTTGGAAATTGCAAGTCCAAGCCCTGTTCCGCCATACATTGTGGTAGTTCCTCCGTATTCTTGTTCGAATGGTTCAAATATTTTAGAGACAAACTTTTGATTTATCCCACACCCTGTGTCATTAATTACAAATCTAATTGTTGCATTTTCTTTGTCCTTTTTTACCTGGTATACGTTTAATGAAACTTTTCCGCCACCTGCTGTAAACTTTATCGCATTTGACAGAATATTAATGAGGATTTGTTGAAGTTTTGTTGCATCACCAAGATAATATTCATCAATCCTATTATCAACAATGTTTTCATAATCAATACCTTTTGCTTTTGCATTAGAATAACATATAGCATTAATTTCATGAAGGAAATCTTCAAATGGGATTTTTTCTGATTTTAGCAAAACCTTTCCACTTTCGATACGGCTCATATCCAAAATGTCATTTATTAAGCTAAGTAAAAATCTTGATGATATCCCTATTTTAGCAATACAATCCGCAATCTGTTCATCGTCACCAACCGCCTGTGCCGCAATGCTACTCATTCCAATAATCGCATTCATCGGCGTTCGTATTTCGTGACTCATCCGTGATAAGAAATCACTTTTTGCAGAATTTGCTTGTTTCGCCGCCTGCAAAGCTGAATTTAACAAATCGTTTCTTTGTTCCTGCTCTTTCACAATCTTTGTTACGTCCGTCCGTGCAATACAAATATGTTTTGTATTTTTATCGATATAAAATATTTTTACCATCTTAATTTTAGGTTCGGGTTTATCATTCGTCTTATAATTAAAGAAAAACGCATCTTCTTTTTTAAGCTTTTTCTCCATATTTTTAGGTTTAATTTGTTCAAAGAACAGTTCTCGATATTCTTCCGACACTTTATTATCAATATATTTTTTAAGGGTTTTCGAAAACACGCCTTCAATTAAAGGAGCGTCCTTCGCACCTTCATCAATACTACACATAATATACCGATCGTTTAAAGCATCAAAATCGGCAATAAAGTCATAATCATTCCGAACAACGCTATCGATAATCATTTGTGCCATTTTCTGGGCATTTATATCTTTTGTATATGAAAATAACTCTATGTCACCAGTGATAGGGTTTTTGTAAATATTCACCGTTGTTGAAACCCATTTAATTTCACCATTTGGGAAACGGCTTTGATATTCAAGCGTTATTTTCTCATTTCCTTTAGAAAAGTTATTCATCAAATTTTCTTTCGAAAAAGTTTTAGCAAACATTTGTCTCTGTTTTTTATTTGGAATATTTTCAACGATTTTTTCAAAACAATTATTAAAGGTGACTTCGCTCTTTTTTCCAAGTTTAATTCCATTCAACTCAGAACGTTCATCAATCGAATCTTTGGTTAAATTAATACGCAGTGATGTGACATTTTCTTTATTCATCTGTTCCATGTTTGAAACTTCTTCGTAATACTGATTTTCAAGTTCAATCTGTTTTGTGACATTGGTCGAGGAGCCGACAGCCTTTACAGGGTTTCCTCTCTCATCATAAATAGTAGTATAGATAATTTCTATCCACCAAAACTCATCTGTTTTCTCATCTTTCCACCTAGCGACACATGTAGCTCTAGGCTCACCGGCAGTGATTTTTTCATGCATTTCCATAAGCAAATGTAAATCATCAGGGTGAACTTTCCCGAAATTATCAATCACGGCTGGTATCTTTTCTACAACAATAGAGCCATCTATATTTTTATCATTTCTGCACTGTAAAACAAAACGTCCCGGAATATCATATATCCAAAAACTAACACCTGTTTGTGCCATAGCCACTCGAATAGCTTGCTCGCTGATTTCAAACTTTTCTTTATCGTATTTTTCTTTTGTACCATCGGTGTATATGGCATAATAAGCCATATTTCCATTATCATCTTCTACAACGTTCACATTTACATGCACCCACATATATGAATCGTTTTTATGAATCAAGCGATATGAATCAGAAAACTTACTTTTGTTTTTTAGTGCTTTTTTAAACAGCTTTTTCACTCTTTCTCTATCTTCAGGGTGAACGCATCCAAAGACGTTGTTTCCATAAACCTCTACAACTTCTTCCAGTGTCATTTCAACCATTTTGCAAAAGCTTTCACTTATGTACCCTGGGAAAATAGAACCGTCAGGTTTAACGTCTAAAATTGCAATTCCGCCATCGATATTTTCCATAATCTTTTGCAAGGTTTCATTATTCATTTAAATCACCTTTCTCTTTAAGGCTATCAAAAGTTTTTGACAGTGCGTCGATACTTATGGGTTTGCTAATATGTGCATTCATTCCGGAAGTTAAAGCTTTTTGGACATCTTCCGCAAACACATTTGCCGTCATGGCAATAATCGGAATAGTTTTTGCCTGTGTATGGTCGCTACGCCGAATCTTTTTTGTCGCTTCGTATCCGTCCATAATTGGCATCTGAATATCCATTATAATCGCACTGTATGTCCCAGGCTTTGATATTTCAAACTTTTCCAGTGCTTCTTCCCCATTAACAGCACATTCAACA
>JAVXFE010000173.1:0-4520 GCA_036658075.1 Oscillospiraceae bacterium | reverse complement strand
TAAAAAGTTTTTAATGTTTAATTTAGTGTAGTGCGTACTTTCATTCACTACTGAATCCGTTGTAGAATCCGCCGTAAAGTTCTCTACCTTTTTTGAAATATTAGTAGGGAATTCAGGGATAACTGGTGCTTCATATGGAAATGTCAAACCATCTGTTTTAGAAACAGTTCCAGAAATTTCAGGTTTAACATTCTCGTCCTCTAAGACAAAGTTTTTGTTTGAATCCAGCAATATATTTCCGTTTACTATATTACCGCTCATGGCGTCAAACTTAGCATCGCCGGCTTTTGCGTGAATACTTCCTTCCACTATCATGGCATTATGACCTTTAAAGTCTCCGTTTAGATAAATCGCATTTTCGGAAATAATTTCTCCTGCCCCTTGACCTGCATACACTATTCCAAAACTTGTAAGTAGCAATGCACTGGCTAAAATCATGCTCATTAACTTTTTCATAGTAATTCCTCCTTCTAGATAATTACGTCACCGCATTCGATTTTTTTAATAAAAAAAGCAACCATAGCAAAAGAGCTATGCCTGCGGCAACTGGCTGTCATAACCCAATAATGAGTTTTAGACCCTTTAGTTTTGCGTGACTGCCTTTCAGCAGCTTTGCATTTCACAATATTATTTCTTACACCTACAGTATAATACAATAAAAATTGTTTGTCAAGTATTTTTTTTAAGTTTTTTAAAAGTTTTTGGTAATTATAAAATCTATGTTTGTCGATTAACTATTCCATATCTTATCCGCAATCTCTGCCTGATTTATTAACATTCTCATGCCATTCGAAATTATAAATCCCCTGTTTTCTGCATGTGACAAAAACGTGGTTTTTTCAGGGTTATATATTAAATCTGACACCAAAGCTCCCTTTTTTAAAAATTCAAAGAATCCTAAATCCTCATAATCTTTAGGAAAGCCTTCCATACCAAGAGGTGTGGCGTTTATAAGAATATCGGCGTCTTTAAGGCACTTTGAAATATTTCTAACGTCATTAACCCCAAACGTCAAATCCGCCTTTGTATATTTTAATATATCATCGCAAATGCTTTTTGCTTTTTCGGGCGTTCTATTGAGAATTTTAACGCTCTTTGCCCCATTCATAATAACGGTTGCCGCCAAAGTTCGGACAACCCCGCCAGCACCCAAAATCACAATGTTTTTATCCAAAACGTTATATCCAATTTCCTGAAGTGCCATAATATACCCATCGCCATCAGTGTTAAATCCATGAAGTTTTCCATTCACAATTTTAACAGTATTTACCGATTTTAGTATATTTGCATCATGCGAAATTTCATCAAGATACGGCAGAATATCAACTTTATGAGGCATAGTTAAATTAAACCCATCAAGCTTGTTTTCACGTGCATAATCTATAAATTTACCTAGCTCTCCAGCCTTAACCCTAACTCTTTCATAAACATGCGAAACGCCCATACGAGTCAAAATTTCGCCATGAATTTCAGGAGACTTACTATGTTCGATTGGGTCGCCAATCACCGCAAGCCTAAGCATTTTTCGAGTTCTCCGCAATCAAATAATCCATAGCGAGCGTATAACCCATAAATCCAAGCCCACAAATTTGACCGATACAAGCAGGTGCCGTAACTGACGTTTTTCTGAACTCTTCACGCTTGTGAATATTAGAAATATGAACCTCGATAGTTGGCAAGCCTACCGCTAATAATGCGTCATAAATTGCATAGCTATAATGCGTAAAAGCTCCAGGGTTTATAATAATCCCATCATATTCTCCGGCTAGTGAATGATGAATAAAGTCAATAACTTCACCTTCCATATTACTTTGTAAAACGATAACTTCGACATCCTTTTTTTCTGCATATCCCTCAACATAATTCTCTAAATCCGTGTACGTTTCCGAACCATATATTTCAGGCTCTCTACTTCCTAACATATTTAAATTTGGACCATTAACAACCATTATTTTCATAAAATTTTACCTCGTCTATTATATTTTTTGTCACTTTATCCATTGATTCATTATTGATTATATGCAAGTCGCACGCATTTCTGTATAAGTCATATCTTTCATCAAAAAGCTTATACAAATTATTCTTACTATCTAAAAGCAGTGGTCGGCTTTTAATATCCACATCTGAAATTATATTTTCGATTGGTCTGTCAATAAACACAACAATACCGAATTTACGCATTATTTCAACATTTTCAGTTCTTTTTATTATTCCGCCACCTGTAGAAATAATGCTGTCTTTTTTATTCATGGCATCAACTAGAGCAAGATTTTCAAGCTCTCTAAAGCGACTTTCGCCATATTCACTGAAAATTTGAGTTATAGCAAGCTTTTGCTCATTTTCAATTTTTATATCAAGGTCACAAAATTGATATTTGAGATTATCCGCAAGCATTTTACCAATGGTGGTTTTTCCACAACCCGGCATACCAATTAAAATTATATTCACGTTTATTCTCCTAAATTTTCCTCTGTTTTAAAGGATTTATAGTTGCCTAAAAGCTTAAAATCCTGCGTTTCTTGTATGACGTTATTAATAACCCCTTTGACACCTTCATCAAGTAAATTTCCTAAAAAATCCACAAAAAACCTATATTCAAAGTTTTTTTCACCGCTTGGACGTGATTCAAGCTTTAAAAGATTACGCTTTCCTCGTGCAAAACACGAAAGAACCCGCTGAAGTTCACCGCTTTCATGCGGAATCGTAAACGCACAACTTATTTTATCCGCCTCAGAACTAATCTCGGCATTTTTCGAAACGATAACAAACTTAGTGGTATTTTGGGAATTATTGTTTATATTCTTTGCTAAAACTTCAAGCCCACAAATTTCCGCATTGCGTATTCCGGCAATCGCCGCTTTAGTAGTATCTCCTAGGTCTTTTACAAGTTTTGCACTCATAGCGGTGCTATAATACGCCTCACATTTTACATCGCCCAAGTTTTTTATAAACTCACGACTTTGCAAAATTCCCTGTTCATGCGAATATATTGTCTTTATTTGGTTTATACTGCTACCTTTTATCCCCAAAAGGCAATGGCGTATTGGTATAGCCACTTCGCCAACAATATAAAAATTATAACGTGCTAATAAATCAATAACTTCCAAAATCGTACCCGTTGACGAGTTTTCGATTGGTAAAACACCATAATCGGCATTATTATTTTTAATCATTTCAAATACGTTTTCAAAAGTTTTTATTTCTATACGATTTGCGTCTTCTCCAAAGAATTTTATTGCCCCATCTTCACTATAAGACCCCTCGTTTCCAAAAAAAGCAACAGTGGGGTTTGCAACAGGTTTTGTCATTTTTAGCTTATCATATATAGGAATTTCACATCTGTTAAGCATGCGTGTTTGCCTGTCTCTACTTATCGCCATAATTGCCGAAAAGAAGTCATAAACTTCAGCGGAATCCGCTTTATTCTTAGTAAGTTTAACTTTTTCTTCAAGTATGCGTTTTTCACGTTTGGTATCTAACACTGCCATTCCTACACTTCTTTTATATTCCGCAACGTTGCCACAAACGTCCATGCGTTCCAAAAACAAGGTTAAAAGTTCACGGTCAATTTTATCAATTTTATTACGTAAAATATCAAGCTCGTTCATATTTGGCTGTTCTCCTTAATTAAGTCTAAAATCGTCAGGGCGGTTACGGCTTCAATAACCACAATCGCACGATGCACAATACAAGGGTCATGTCTGCCATTAATTTCAATTTTGCTGTTTTGTGATTCTTTAATATTCACAGTATTTTGCGATTGTGAAATTGAGGGTGTTGGCTTTATAACAGTTTTAAAAACTATTGGCATCCCATTTGTAATTCCACCATTTATACCGGCATTATTATTTGTAAATGTTTTTATTGTTTTCTGATTTTCTTCACATATATAAAACTCATCATTAGCCTCTTTACCCGTTAAATCCGCAAACCCAAAACCCGCTCCGAATTCAATACCTTTAACTGCCGGAACAGAAAAAATCATAGATGAAATTCGGCTTTCAACCGAGCCAAAAAAAGGTTCACCGAGTCCAATAGGAACCCCAACAACTCCACATTCAATTATTCCGCCAATAGAATTCTTTTCTTTGCGAATGGCGAGAATTTCTTCCTTCATGTTTTGACCGGCTACATCATCTATGGTTGAAAATGGTTTTTCTTTAAGTGCATTCAGCAAATCAGGTGTTAGATTTACTTTATCAAATGGCGTATCCGAAATTTTCCCAATTCGACTGATATGTGCTGCAATAGTGATTCCGCTATTGTTTAATATTTGCATGGCTATTGACCCTGCAAACACAAGCGGGGCTGTAAGACGCCCCGAAAAATGTCCGCCTCCTCTAAAATCATGGGTTTTACCATATTTGCTAAACCCTGTAAAATCCGCGTGTCCGGGACGAATTAAATCTTTATTATAATCCGCCGATTTTGTGTTTGTATTATATATTATTCCGGTTAATGGTGTCCCTGTAGTGAATCCATTATACAGTCCAGACACAATTTCAACTTTATCAGATTCT
>JAVXFE010000172.1:0-4563 GCA_036658075.1 Oscillospiraceae bacterium | reverse complement strand
GTCCATAGAATAAGCGTTAAAATAATCGCCGTACCCTTAGGTTTTATACGAGATAAAACATATCCCATCAACCCGTTTGCAACAACGCAAAACACCAAATCGCCTATCGCTAAAATAAATGTGTTTAAATAATATTTCATAAAGTTTAACTTTTCCCATACAATAGCAAGCTTTTCAGGTTGAAAACTTCTGGGTATTATTGTGGGCGGCGAACTAACAAATTCTTTTAGGTCTTTAAAACTTGACATAAACACCCATAATGGTGGAAAAAGACACACTATGCTTATAAGTATTAAAACACCAAACATAACCCAATATGCAATCTTTACATGCACAGATTTTAGGTCTGTGCTAGTAATAACGCCTGAATCTTTTTTTTGAAAACATTTCATATTTTCCCCTCCCTAATTCGCACTAAGCTTTTTATCCACTTTAAAATACACAATCGTAAGCCCCATTAATAATACAAAAGTTATAAAACCAAGTGCAAGTGCGTTTGCGGGTTGGAAATATGTAAAAGCATAGTTATATCCTTGTAATGCCAGTGATACAGATGCATTATTAGGTCCGCCTGCCGTCATTGTCATAGGTTCTACCATAATCTGAAATACGCCTATAATCTGTTTAATCAAGAATAACATGACAACGGGGAAAATTTGTGGAAGGGTTATATTAAAAACTCGTCTAAATCCGCCTGCACCATCGATTTTTGCCGCTTCGTATAATTCCTGATTCACGCCTTGAAGCGACGCTAAATACATAATCATAGTCCCCCCAAACCCTTTCCACGTCATGGATACTACAATAAGAGGTATCGTTAGATTAGGATTTTGCAGCCACGTGGATGTTGGGATTCCAAACTTTGCGGTAAACATATTTAAAAGTCCATTTGGGTCTGGTTGGTATAAAAAATACCAAATAAGTGAAACCGCAACGGTTGGAACTATTACCGGAAAATAAATTGCAAATTTAAAAAATGCCTTTCCGTGTACCATTTCATTTAACATAATCGCCACTATAATTGGTGGTAAAAACCCAATAACGAGTGACCAAACAACATATTGGACAGTATTAAATAGCGTCTTAATAAATAAAGTATCCGTTAAAACTCTCTTATAATTAGCAAGTCCTATAAACTTTACCGGTTCATAACCTTTTAATTCAAAAAGCGATAATCCCGCTCCAACAACAACCGGTCGCCACACCATAAAATACAGTAAAAACAATCCAGGAAGAAGCATTAACCATGCCGAATAATTCACTTTTCTTAACGATTGTAATGCCGTTTTTCTTTGTACCAACTTCAATTTTCTCACCGCCTACTGTATATTATAGATTGTCTAAATAGTTCTTTTGGAAATCTTCCGCCGCCTTTTCAATAAGGGCTTTAGGGTCAGCATCTTTATCTGTTAATACCGCCTGAATACAAGCATCTAAAATCTTATATAGCTCTTGACAGCTCACTGGTTCTTCTGAGCGAACTATAACATCTTTAAATTCGTTATATTCTTTAACCATATTTAAATCGATGTTTGTATACTTATCATATATTTCTTTTCTTTTGTTTAGCCATTCTTCGTTATTCCAAACATTAAATGAATTTACACCCATCATATAATTTTTATCAAAAGAATTTTTTGCAAAAGTTTCAAAAGATTTAATCGTTTCATCATTTAAATCAGGAGTTGTTCCACTAAGCTTTGCCCATTTAAAGCATGCGTCAATCTGTTCGTCTGTAGCCGTAGGTGAAATCATATATGCCATACCACCAGCTAGTGCATATCTACCTTTATCCCCCGCCGGAAGCCTTCCAACCGCAATATTATCTTTATTCATTTTATAAAGCATAACGAGTTCATTTTGTGGCGGTGCACCCATGAACATTGCTGCTTGATCTGTTGCAAACAACTTTTGGATTTCCGCTAAATCTATAAAAGCGTTTGATGGCAAAACATCATATTTCCATTTTAAATCTTTTACATACTGCAACGCCTTTACACATTCGTCACTGTTAAAAATAGCTTTCCATTTACCATTTTCTTGTTTTAAAAATTCGGTTCCATACGACCATGCTATATTCATAAAATGCCAACCACCACAGTTATTCATAGTTGGTAATACAAATCCCGCCTTGCCTGTTTTTTGTTTTATTCTTTGGGCTGTTAAAGCAAGTTCTTCATACGTTTGTGGAATTTTAGGGCTTCCGTCTTCGTTAATTTCTCCTGCTTCTTTCATGAGGTTCATGTTAATCATAAGTCCCATTGCGTACGATTCACTCTGGGTAGGTATGCCATATATTTTTCCATCCTTAGATATAATCTTTTTAATTTCTGGATTTATGCTGTTTGTATAATTATATTTATCCATATATGGCGTTAAATCCGCCGCATAACCTGCGGTAATGATTTTTTGTGGCTCTGTCAAATACACCCCGTATAATGTAGGTAATTGATTACTGCTTGCTTTTGTCAAAAAAGAATCTGGCGAATACTGCCACTGATCCGGCACAATTTCAATGTTCGGGTTTTCTTCCATAAACTTCGCCGCTCTTGCATCAAGCATTTTTGCAATATCCGGTTGATTTTCAGGTGCCCACCTGATTGAAATCTTCGTTTTCCCATTTTCTGTTTTCCCTAGGTCGTTTGAGCCAGCCTTAGTGCAACCACTAAAGGCACCCATTAATAATACAGTTGATAAAATAATTGCTATTGCTTTTTTCATGCTAATAACTCCCTTCTTTATTTTGATAAGACTAATATACCAAATTTCACACTTAAATGATACAGTGCTATCCTGTTAAATTCACGAAATTTCTGCTATACCAAATTATTAAGCTATGAAACAGTCTACTATTAGTAGAAATAAATTAAGAAATACTTAATGTTTATACCGTCACCAATTTACAAAAAACATATTGACAAATTTCTATTTGAAGCATATAATATCATATAGATGATTTTGAATGTGAGGTGAGCATATGAAAAATAAGTATAATGAAACGGCTGATATATTTAAGGCTTTCTGTGATGAAAACAGAGTAAAAATACTTGAAATGTTGAAGTCAGGCGAAAAATGTGGATGCAAACTGCTTGAGGAATTAAACGTTACCCAGCCTACATTGTCGCACCATATGAAAATTTTGTGTGATTCGGGTATTGTTGAAAGTCGCAAAGAAGGTAAATGGACGCACTACAAAATTTCAACTGATGGCAGAGAAAAAATTATTAAGCTACTCAAAGAAATTACGTCGACGATTATTGATAATAACAATAATTGCTTAGGATGACACAGTAAAGCCATTTTTGTATAATGGCTTTATATTAAATAAAATATATAGATACATTTCAATTTATTTATATTTTAGGGGGATTTCTATGGAAGTGTTCAAAACGGGCTGGAACTTTTTTCAAAATCAGATTTTAGGTATGAAATGGCTTAATGGATTGGTAGGCAATATGCTTTCTCTATTCGGGCTTGATGTAAACAGCAGAATTGGCGGAAGTATTCAATTTTTCTTGTATGATACAATTAAAATTATGGTACTTTTAGGTGCACTTATTTTAATTATCTCATATATTCAGAGCTTTTTCCCGCCTGAAAGAAGCAAAAAAATTCTCGGCAGATTTCACGGTATCGGTGCGAATACCATAGCGGCGTTACTTGGAACAGTTACACCGTTTTGCTCTTGTTCGTCAATTCCGCTGTTTATCGGGTTTTCAAGTGCTGGACTGCCTCTTGGCGTTACATTTTCGTTTCTCATTTCCTCACCTATGGTCGACCTCGGTTCGCTTATGCTTTTAATGAGCATATTTGGCTGGAAAGTAGCTGTTATATATGTAGCTCTCGGACTTATCATCGCAGTTGCAGGCGGTACACTGATTGAAAAGTTGCACATGGAAAAATATGTTGAAGAATATATTAAAAACGGGCGTTCCCTTGATATTTCGCAAGAGGAATTACATTTTAATGACCGCATTAAATATGCTTGGGAACAGGTTATTGCAACAGTAAAGAAAGTTGCACCTTATGTTTTAATCGGTGTTGGTATTGGTGCAATTATTCATAATTGGATTCCGGAGAATATTATTGTAAAAGCACTCGGTACAGGTAATCCATTTGGGGTATTGTTGGCTACTATTGCCGGTATCCCTATGTATGCGGATATTTTTGGCTGCATACCAATTGCAGAAGCTCTGCTTGCAAAGGGCGCACAGCTTGGCGTTGTACTCTCATTTATGATGGGCGTTACTACGCTATCGCTTCCGTCAATAATAATGCTTCGCAAGGCTGTAAAACCAAAACTGCTTGGATTGTTTATTGCAATTTGCACGATTGGAATTGTTCTTGTTGGGTATTTTTTCAATGCAATTCAATATATAATTATATAAATTTAACGGAGGTAATTTACTATGTCATTATTCGAGAAGAAAAAAGAGAAAAAGAAAGTTCCTGTATGTAGTTGTAAAAGTGCGTGTCCCACATCAGATATATGTGCTGATGAAATCACAAATAATCGCTACCCGGAAGCAAAAAGCGGTGTTTGTTGTATTAAAGTATTGGGTG
>JAVXFE010000171.1:0-4568 GCA_036658075.1 Oscillospiraceae bacterium | reverse complement strand
ACATTTAAATTGGAAATTAACGAGTTGTCGTATTGCTTAAAAAATCCTAAAATCCGTTTAATATCTGTTATAAAATCTTCCACAATTGCTATATTCATATCAGCTTCTCCTCGAAATTTTAAACTTTCTTAATTTTAACACATATGAGAAAAAATTTCAAGGTTCTAAATAAATCAAATGTAAAATACAAAAAATTGCTTATGAATTATTTATAAATAAAAATATTCAAAATTAATCTCGTGTTCATTGAAATTAATTAAATTCTATGGTATACTTTATCACAGACAAATATTTTGGAGGAAGTTAATTTATGAAAACGAAAAAGATAGTGTTTTGCGGGCTTTTTGTAGCACTTGGAGTTTTACTGCCACAAGTATTTCATATGTTCGGCGGGAAAATGGCAGGCGCTGTATTTCTTCCCATGCATATACCGGCTTTGCTTGGAGGAATGTTATTAGGTCCCATCGCTGGTGGAATTATTGGAATTTTATCGCCGTTTTTAAGCGGAATTTTAACCGGTATGCCCTCCTTTGAAAAAATACCCTTCATGATAATTGAACTTGCCACATATGGTGTTGTTTCAGGACTTTTATCTCATAAATTAAAATTAAACTCATGGTTATCACTTGTCACCGCAATGGTTTCGGGAAGAGTTCTAAATATGATAATTTATTTCGTAATGGGTGAACTTTTACATATGCAAGGTTATAGTTATTTTATGGTAATAAAAGCTCTTATAACCGGGCTTCCAGGAATTGCTATACAGCTCGTGTTTCTTCCTCTGATAGTGATTGCATGTAGAAAGGTAATGATAAAACATGAATGATTTAGATATTGCAAAAGATATGTTATGCAACAATGATGCAACATGCGTTGTTGTAACGTTAGATGAAGCGTTTGCATCAAAAGAGCGTGGAATAAAACCAATAGTATCAATGTTAAACACTGCTGACGACATTTTAATCGGTGCATGTGTGGCAGATAAAGTAATTGGCAAAGCGGCCGCTTTGCTCTTTGCCTATGGGAAGATTTCTGCCATTTATGCAGAAGTAATCAGCGAACCTGCAATAGTAGTTTTTGAAGAATTTAACATAAAATATTCATATGGTAAATGTGTGAAACGAATTCAAAACCGCACAAAAGATGGTCTCTGTCCAATGGAAACACGTGCTATGGAAATTTCAAATCCTGCTGATGCCTATAAAATTTTTAAGGAGCTGATTGTCTAATGAATTATAGAAAGCTTAAAAACACCGATGAAAACGTATCCATTTTGGGTCTTGGCTGTATGCGTTTTCCTTTAAAAAATATCAACGGAAAAGATGTTGTTGATGAAACCGAATCAATAAAAATGATTCGCCATGCAATAGATAACGGCGTAAAATATATCGATACCGCATTTATTTATCATGCCGGCGAAAGTGAAACCATCGTTGGAAAGGCTCTGCGTGATGGTTATCGTGAAAAGGTAATGCTTGCAACAAAATCTTTTACACCCGAAATTAAAAGTGCCGATGATTTTGACAAAATGCTTGATAAACAACTCGAAAAGCTTCAAACAAACACGATTGATTTTTACCTCCAACATTGTTTAAGTCTAAACCTTTGGAAAGAAAAAGTTGAAAAATTTGGACTTTTAGAGAAATTAAAAAAAGCAAAGTCTGATGGGAAAATTCGTCATATTGGTTTTTCTTTTCATGACGACCTTGACACTTTTAAAATGATTGTCGACAGCTTTGATGAATGGGAGTTTTGTCAAATCCAGCTTAACTATGCAGACATTGCATTTCAGGCGGGTATAGAGGGGCTTGAATATGCCTCAAAAAAAGGTCTTGACATAATCGTGATGGAACCTTTGCGTGGTGGCGATCTTGCAATGCCCACTGTTAATGTTGTCGATAGCCTCAATGACACAAAATCACTGGTCGAATGGGGTCTTGACTTTGTATGGAACCGCCCCGAAGTAGGCGTGGTATTAAGTGGAATGAGCAATCTTAATCAGTTAAATCAAAATATTGAATTCGCAAGTCGTGCCACCGCAAATATGCTAAGTTCATCTGAATGTGAAATGTTAGAAAATGCTGGTAAAATTTTTAATTCTCAAGTTTTGGCCGCATGCACAAAATGTGAATATTGTATGCCTTGTCCAATGGGAATCGTTATTCCAGATGTAATGAAAGCGTACAACATGACAACTTATGCTCCGGAAAATTCAAAAAAACTATTTAAAAACATGTCCGTACAACCTTCCGCATGTATCTCCTGCAAAAAATGCGAAAATGCATGTCCTCAACATTTAAAAATAAGCGAAATCATGAACCTTCAAAGATAATAAATCAGCCTCTGGGTCGTTAGGTCCAGAGGCTGATTTATTCGAAAAGCTTATTTTGCCATTACAAAAGTATTTAACATTTTTACAAACATCTGCAGTGGATTTATTCTTTTAATTTCATCAACAACCACTATATCTCGTTTTGCAACCTCTAAATCATCTATTTTAAAGCTAATTTCGCCAACTTTATCACCCTTTTTAGTAGGTGCTTTTACGGATTCTTCCATTTTTATATCTTTTACTACGTTTTTCTTATTTCCTTTTTTAACTATAAAATTCACCTTTCCTAAAACCTCAACATTTGCGTTTTCAGAAATCCCACCAATCACCGGCACGGGTTTAAGAGGTTCACCCATTATAGAATCATCCACTATCGAATAATTCGCAAACCCATAATCCAGCAATCGTGTAGCACTGTCAAAACGTTCTTTTGTTGAGGGAGCGCATAAGACTACTGCCACAAGTTGCATGTCATCACGCAAAGCCGCCGCTGAAAGGCAATATTTTGCTGTACTTGTAGAACCAGTCTTTAACCCATTTGCACCATCATAAAATCGAATCAATTTATTTGTATTTGACAATCCAAATTTCCCATCTCGAATCGTATCCATCCATATTGTTGTGTATTCCAAAACTTTTTTGTGCTTTAAAAGTTCGCATGAAATTTTTCCGACATCTCTTGCACTGCTGTAATGTTCGGTCGTTTCATCAAGCCCGTTGCAGTTTATGAAATGGGTGTTTTCACAGCCCAAAGATTTTGCACGCTCATTCATTTTTTCTACAAACGCTTCTTCACTTCCTGAAACAAATTCAGCCATTGCGACAGCAGCGTCGTTTCCGGAGGACACAACAATCGCCTTTAACATTTCATCAACCGACATCTGTTCACCCGGTTCTAAAAAAACTTGCGAGCCACCCATAGAGGCGGCATGTTCACTAACCGAAACCATCTCCTCAAGCGAAATTTTTCCGCTATCCAAGGCTTCCATAATCAACAAAATAGACATTGTTTTTGTAACGCTTGCGATAGGCAACTTTTCATCAGGATTAAATTCATATAAGACTTCTCCTGTAGTTTGCTCCATTAATATTCCGGATTTCGCCTCCACAAGTTTTGTTGAAACCTCCGTATCCACTTGTTTTGATGGTTCTGCATACACAATCGTAAAAACAAGAGAACCGGCTACTAACGCTGCCATTATTTTTTTAAAAAAAATAAGCATAAATTAACTCCTTCCACATATATAGGATAGGTATAATTTATGCTTATTTTCAATTTTTATACATGATGATATCTGATTCTTTTAAAAAACCAAACATCTTTTCAAACAGTTACGTTTGATTCATTTTTTAATGGTGGAATAATCTGATTTTTGTCATTGCCATTGCAATTCCAAAACGGTCGCATGTGTCAATAACTATATCATCACGAATCGACCCACCAGGTTGTGCAATGCACGTTACTCCTGATTTTTCTGCTCTTTCGATATTATCACCAAATGGGAAAAATGCATCAGAACCTAACGCAACATCAGTGTTTTTAGAAAGCCATGCTGCTTGTTCTTCTTTTGTAAAAACGTCCGGTTTTGTCTTAAACACATTTTCCCAAACCCCATCTGCCAAAACATCCATATAATTTTCGGATATATAATTATCAATAGTGTTATCACGGTCTGGTCTTTTTATTCCATCTACAAAATCAAGAGAAAGAACTTGTGGTGCCTGTCTAAGCCACCAAATATCAGCTTTGTTTCCAGCAAGGCGTGTACAATGGATACGTGACTGCTGACCTGCACCAATCCCTATTGCCTGCCCATCTTTAACGTAACAAACACTGTTGGATTGAGTATATTTTAAAGTAATCAATGAAATAACAAGGTCACGCTTTTGTGTCTCTGTTAAATTTTTATTTTCAGTAACAACCTCATTTAGTAAATCATTATTAATTAAAAGTTCATTTCTGCCCTGTTCAAAAGTAACGCCAAAAACTTGCTTTCTCTCAATTTCAGCAGGCGTATAATCCTTATCAATTTTAATAATTGTATAATTTCCCTTACGTTTTCCCTTTAAAATTTCAAGAGCCTCTGGAGTATAATCAGGAGCAATAATCCCATCCGAAACCTCTACAGCAATCAGTTGTGCCGTCGCTGTATCACAACAATCCGAAAGGGCAATAAAATCGCCAAAAGATGACATTCTATCTGCTCCACGTGCACGTGCATACGCATTTGCAAGT
>JAVXFE010000170.1:0-4583 GCA_036658075.1 Oscillospiraceae bacterium | reverse complement strand
CGCATTTCCGTACATGATGTGCATGCACCAGGACCCTGTTAACAGTGGAGACTTTAGCGACTATTTCCATTTTCATATTGAGTTTTATCCTCCAATGAGAAGTGCGGATAAGCAAAAGTTTAACGCCTCAAGCGAGACGGGTGCATGGGCGGCATGTAACCCGACCTCCCCTGAAGAAAAAGCAGAAGAGTTACGCATGGCACACAAGAAGTTTTTAGAAACCATGAAGGGAGAATAATTCTATGAATATACAGGAACTTAAAGATATGTTTATTGAGAAATTTGGTGGCGATATGGACGGCGTAAGGGTGTTTTCAGCGCCCGGACGTGTAAACCTTATTGGCGAACACACGGATTATAACGGAGGGTATGTGTTCCCTGCCGCTTTGACAATGTGTACCACAATCGTTGCACGCCCACGTACGGACGGAGTTATTCGAATGATGGCGACCGACCTCGGAAAAATGGTAACAGGTAGCATAGATACCATTGATGCATACAAGGATTTGGATTGGGGAAATTATCAGTTCGGCGTTTTTGCGGAGCTTAGAGAGTTTGGCTATAACATTGTGGGTGCAGATATGTTGTATCACGATACAACGCCTCACGGCGGTGGCTTATCCTCGTCCGCTGCAATTGAAGTTGCCTCAGCAATTGCCATGGCGTCACTTGGCGGAGCAAAGGACATAGACAAAATCGAAATGGCTAAGATTGGACAGCTCGCAGAACATCACTATGTAGGCGTAAATTGTGGCATAATGGATCAGTTTGCCTCGGCAATGGGAAAGAAGAATTGTGCAATCGCTCTAAATTGTAAAAATCTTGAATACACTTTGGTTGAAATGAAGCTAGATGGCATAAAAATTGTCGTTTCAAACACAAACCGCAAAAGGTCGCTGGCGACTTCTAAGTATAACGAACGCCGTAGTGAATGCGATGTGGCTTTAGCGGAGCTAAAAACCGCCTTGCCTAATATTGAACTTTTAGGCGATGTACGCTTTGCGGAGTTCGAGGAGCATAAAAATCTTATAAAAAATGAGACTGTGCGAAATCGTGCCATGCATGTTATCGCTGAAGATGACAGGGTTTTGCGGTCAGTAGAAGTCTTGAAAAACGGCGACATTAATGCGTTTGGAAAACTTATGTGCGAGTCGCACAACTCGCTTAGAGACTTATATGAGGTCTCATGTGATGAACTTGATACATTGGTTGAAGAGGCACTTAATATCGACGGCGTGATTGGCTCAAGAATGACAGGAGCGGGATTTGGCGGTTGTACCGTTAGCCTTGTAAAAGAAGAGGTCGTTGATGAGTTTATTGAAAGAGTCGGTGCTGCATATTTAGACAAAATTGGACACGGTGCCTCGTTTTATATATCTGAAATTGGCGATGGTGGTAGAGAAATCTTATAAAATATTATAAAAGATGAATTAATAGGGTGGGGCTTGCGTTTGTGCAAATCCTGCCCTATCTTTATTTTCAGGTGTTCATAATTTATCTATAAAAAGGCAACAAAAATATAACTTGATAAATTTTGGTGAATGTAGTATACTGTATGGAGCTATATATATTCAAATAGTCTGGAGAGATATATTAGGAGAGGTATATTATATGAGGATATTATTTATGGGGACTCCTGAATTTTCAGTCCCATGCTTAGAAGCCATAATAGATGGCGGACACACGCTTGTCGGCGTGGTTACACAACCCGATAAGCCTAAAGGGCGTGGTCATAAGCTTGCACCACCGCCTGTTAAAGTTTCTGCCAATGCACATGGACTTGAAGTTATGCAGCCTATCACACTAAAGGATAACATGTTTTTAGAGGACTTAGAAAGATTAAAACCTGACATGATTGTCGTTGTGGCGTATGGGAAGATTTTACCTAAATATGTTTTGGAATTCTCAAAATATGGGTGCATAAACGTTCACGCATCACTGCTTCCTAAATACCGTGGAGCGGCACCGATTCAGCGTTGTATAATTGATGGCGAGACCGAAACAGGCATCACGACAATGCATATGGCAGAAGGAATAGACACGGGGGACATGATTTTAAAGGCGACAACTAAAATTTCTAAAACTGAAACTTATGGAGAACTCCACGATAAATTATCTTTGATGGGTGCGGAATTGTTACTTAAAACTATTAAAGAAATTGAAAAAGGGACAGCTAAACGTGAAAGTCAAGACGATAGCCTTTCGAATTATGCACCGATGATTTCAAAAGAAACAGGATTGATAGATTGGAAAAAGCCCGCACGTGTAATATTAAACCAAGTCCGTGGCACGTATCCTGCCCCACTAAGTTATACTCGGTATAAGGGAGAGGACTTGAAGATTATTACTGCTGAAAGTGGCGAGGAAAGCGTTAAAGAAAACAAAGAATATGGAAAAATAATAGGAATAAAAAATAAAAAGCTTGAGGTTGCGTGTGGAGATGGAGAGTCAATCTTAATTACAGAACTGCAATTTAAAGGTAAAAAACGCATGAAAGTTGCGGATTATTTAAACGGACACAAAATTGATTTAAACGAAATTTTAGGATAGGAGATATAATTATGCCATTCTTTTTTGACCCAACAATGATTTTATTAATACCTGCTCTTATTTTAACAATATGGGCGCAGGCACAAGTTACAGGCACCTTTAAGAAGTATTCAGAGGTTTTTAACCGCCGTGGAATGACAGGTGCAGATGTCGCAAGACAAATCCTTGACCAAAACGGCTTATATAATGTTAAGATTGAAAGAGTTTCTGGTAACTTAACTGACCACTTTGACCCAACTACAAACGTGGTTAGATTATCCGACTCGACATACGCAAGCCAGTCGGTAGGTGCTATTGGCGTAGCCGCCCATGAAGTTGGTCATGCAGTACAACACGCAACAGGTTATGCACCGATTAGGTTTAGAAACGCAATCGTGCCTGTTGTAAATATATGCTCAAAGTTGTCAATGCCTTTGCTGTTTATAGGCTTAATATTCAGCTACTCGGGTGGTTTTTTCCCGATTTTAATTCAAGTCGGAATTTGGCTGTTTGCTGGAACGGTTTTGTTCCAACTCGTAACCCTTCCTGTCGAATTTAACGCCAGCAACCGAGCGCTTAAAACTTTAGAAAACCAGGCACTTTTGGCAGATGATGAACTTTATGGTGCAAGAAAAGTGCTAAAAGCAGCGGCAATGACATATGTTGCGGCGGCGGTTAGCTCAATCATGAGTTTGCTTAGACTAATATTAATCAGCAATAATCGGAGAGACTAAATGACAGCACGAGAGATTATTTTAAAGGCTTTATATGAGATTGACCATAGTGGCATGTACACAAATGTTGCACTTAAAAACGCAATTTCGAATCCGAATCTTTTAGAAATCGACCGTGGCTTTGCAACCGAGGTTATACTTGGCGTACAAAAAAACAAAAGTGCATTAGACTATATTATCATGAAGTTTTCAAAGGTCAAGATAAAAAAGATGTCGCCGTGGATAAAAAACATTTTACGCATGGGCGCGTACCAGATGTATTATATGGATAGGGTGCCTCACAGTGCTGCATGTAACGAGAGTGTAAAACTTGCGAAAAGGTATGGACATTCAGCGTCTAGCGGATTTGTAAACGGAGTCCTTAGAAGTGTTTCTCGAAACATTGAAAACATCGAATTCCCGAGCCAGGATAATATTTTAGAGTATTTAGAGGTCGTTTACTCGTACCCTATGTGGATAGTGGAGAAAATTGTTGACCAATACGGAGCTGACGAGGGCGAGGTTATATTGGCAGAGGGAAACGTTTCGCACCCAAACACTATCCGTGTAAACTCACTTAAAACAACGGCAAAAGAACTTTTAGAGATTTTAAAAGATGAAGGGATCTTCTGCACTTTGCATGACGAAATCCCAAATTGCCTAATTATAGACGGTGCGGTAAATATTGAAAATTCCCCAGCGTATGCAAAAGGTCTGTACACACTTCAAAACACAAGTTCAATGTTGGCGTCGGTGGTTTTAAAGCCCCAAAGTGGCGAGACTGTAATTGATGTATGCTCCGCCCCAGGTGGAAAGACAACGCATATTGCGGAACTTATGAAAAATAAAGGTAAAATAATCGCCTTTGATGTGCATAGTCACAAGATTAGGTTGGTTGAGAACGCAGCGAGGCGTTTAGGAATAGATATTATAGAATGCCTTGAAAATAATTCTGAAAATATTCTTGAAAAGTATATCGGCGTGGCGGATAAGGTCTTGGCGGACGTTCCATGTTCGGGGCTTGGAGTTATCCATAAAAAGCCTGACATAAAATGGAGAAGGAAGCCTGAAGATATTGAAAATTTAGTCGCTATCCAAAGTAGAATCTTAGAGGCATCTTCTAAGTATTTAAAAGTTGGCGGAGAAATGGTTTATAGCACCTGCACAATTTTAAAAGAGGAGAACCAAGAACAGGTTGAGAAGTTTTTAGAAAATAACAGTAACTTTGAAAAAATAGAAGAACATATGATACTCACACATAAAAATGGGGGGAGCGGATTTTATATATGCAAACTAAAGAGAAACGAATAAACTTAAAAAGTTTGACTATTGGCGAACTTG
>JAVXFE010000169.1:0-4627 GCA_036658075.1 Oscillospiraceae bacterium | reverse complement strand
CATTTCCAACAATAACAGACTTTTCACTTCTGAAAATCGCTTCCCATATGACACCCCAAATTTCAAACCGTCCGCTTCCTCCATCTTCAAGTACACTTTCAACGGACATTCTTTCTACTATACTTTCAGGTAACAGCGGAAATAAAACAGTTGCAAATATGGCACCAAGCAAAATAGTAACCGTAAGAATTTTAATTTTTCCGCCTACACCACGCACAGCAAAAAATAAAAAACCAACAATTGCTGCAACGACGGCAATTAAACCACCTCTAGAACCTGTGGCAAACACCACATATATCATAGATAATATAAATATTATGTAAAAAATGCGATATCGAATCTTTGTACCGGGTTTAACAATTCGATCAAGAGATATCAATATCGGTAAAAAAAAGTAACCGCAAAATTGATTTGGGTCTTCGTTACCACCAGCAAGGCTAAGTGTTAAACGTTCGCCTCCGCCTGTAATATTAACGCCACTTGTTAACATGAATATTACAGAAATTGCTCCAACTATAATCCACGAATTTAAGATAAGATTTTTTTCTCGTTTATTATAAATTCGTGTTGAAATAAGTGTAAATATAACTGTTGTTTCTAAAATCCCTCTTAAATTAGTCCATGCATTTTCATCGTGCAATATAAAAATACTGCTTAAACTATATACTACATATAAGAATAAAAAAAAGTGAACTACATTTAATTTAATCTTATTTTCGCCTATAAACAAAGCTATTATAAATCCACCACCTATCAGGATAGATATCGCTTTGAGCAGTGAAATATCTCCGGGTAATGGGATTATTGATAATGGCATACATACGAAATAAATTGATGCCATCCATGCTATGAGCCTTGTCTTCTCTTTAGCACCGCAAATTTTAGTTTCAGTCATTTTTCTTACCTGTTTTTTCAAAATATAATTTTATATATTGGTTTGTAATATCCTTTATATCAAAATTTTGTGCCATGCGATTGTTTTCTTTTCCCATTTTTCGCATTAAATCATCATTTTCAGATAATTTAATTATTGCATCTGCAAGAGCGTTAACATCATCTGATGGCACTAAATAACCATTTTTTTCATTCTCTAATATATCCTTTATACCGCCCACATCTGTAGCTATAACTGGAAGTCCTGCAGCATAGGCTTCTAAAATTGACAGTGGAAGTCCTTCAAAAAATGAGCATAGGCAAAAGGCAGAGGCCTCATTTAAATATTTATCGACTTCATCACTTACGCCAATAAATTCAATACTCGGCGTATCTTTTGCCATCGACATAACTTCCGGACGCTCCGCACCATCACCAATAAACAAAAGTCGCATATTTGAGTTTGACTCAATGGCTTTTTTGTATGCGTTAACTAGTAAAATTTGATTTTTACGTTTGCTAAAAGAAGCAACATTAACAATCACGAATTCTTTAGGAAACGTTTTATTTAAAACGCTATATTTTTTAACATCAATACCATTGTAAATAATGGGAATGTTCTTAATGCCATACTCATCTTCAAAAGTTTGTTTAACGGTATGACAAATTGCAACAGGCGTGACTCCCAAATGCTTGTATGCAAACTTCTGAATCTTTCTGTGAGGTTTGTCAAATTCAACCGTGGCAATATTATGAAGTGTGTGGATTTTAACACACTTTTTATTTATCATATAATATAAAATCGCATAAATTGCAGCATGCAAATGTGTATGTACAACATCAGGATTTATAGTTTTAAGTGCTGCATAAAGTTCAAAAAACGCACCAATATTAAAGCCCTTTTTCTTGTTTAGATATATAACTTCTATGCCATTTTCTTGCAAAAGTTTCTCATACTGATAGCCACCTTCAGGATATTGACTAATAACCGTAACATCGTGATTTTTGCATGAATTAAGGCAAAGATCCACAAGTAGCTTTTCGCCACCGCCGGTAACTAAGCTTTGAATTATATGCACTATTTTCAATCGTTTCATCGGTTTCACATCCTCTCGCAATTGTAAATTTTAATGCGTCAAATAAAAGTTTTGCAACCACTCTGTCTGCTTTTTTATGTCATATCCAGCGTTTTCAATATAACTTTTCATATTTTCACGCTTATAGTTTTTCATCGCAAGTATCGCCTCGACCCACGTATTTAAAGGACTTTCAAGAGACAAAAACTCACAATTGCCGGTAAAATCTGTCTCACTTGTAATTGTATCCGCAAATAGACATTTAAGACCCGCTGCCTGTGCTTCAACGCCGACAACAGGAAGCCCTTCGAATATTGAAGGGAGTACAAAAGCGTCAATGCCTTGTAAAACTTCAGCTATATCGTTTCGGTATTCGTAAATTATAACTGCTTTTTCTAAATTATAGCTTTTAATTTTGGCTTTTGATTTTTCAAGCAATGACCCGGAACCTATCAATAATAATACCGAATCCTTATCAATTTTATGAACATTATTAAATACCTCAAGCAAAAACTCGTGATTCTTCTGCTCTTCAAACCTTCCAATATTACAGATTACAAATTTGTCAGAAACATTCATTTCGTTTCGTATTTTTAATCTTGTTTCAGGGTTAAAGAGAAATTTTTCAACGACGATACCGTTTTTAATCAATTTATAATTTGGTTTGTTGATAATATTTTTTCCAAAGCAAAATTTTGCAGCTTTGTCAGAACAAGCAAAATAATAATCAGCACAAAATCGTAAAGGCAAAAGCATTAACTTTTCAAGCCGCCCATATTTATTGTTTTTTGTTTCAGCATAATGCGAGTGAATTATACGTGTTTTAATACCATGTATTCGGGCAATAATCAAGTATATAACACCAGCCGACGTAATATGACCATGTAAAATATCGTACTCGCCTTTATGAACTTTAAAAAACTTGTTCACTGATGATATATACTTAAAAATATTTTTAGGTAAAAGTCGTGGCATTATAAAAATTTTCCCGCCTAATTTGCGAATTTCATCGTCAAAAATACCAGGTTCTTCATAATTTAACATAAAGTCAAACGATACTTGTGTTCGGTCTAAATGTCGAAAAAAATTCATAACCATCGTTTCAAGTCCACCACAATGCATTTTACCCGCAACAACCAAAACCTTCTTCATTATTCTTCACTCCCTTTAGAATCAATATTGGTATAATCCGGTCTTGACCCAACTCCGTCTGAACTTTCTTTCATAAAAATAATTTTTATAGTAAGTAAGAGTAATTTTATATCAAACCAAAAAGAATAATCTTTTATATAGAGTAAATCGTATAAGGTTTTATCTTTTGCTGTGGTGTCATATCTAGCATAAACTTGTGCAAATCCAGTAAGTCCCGCCTTTGCATGAAATCGTTTATCATAATTCGGAATTTCAGCTTTAAATTGCTTAACAAACACCGGTCTTTCAGGTCTAGGACCCACTACGGACATCGAACCCATAAAGATATTAAAAAATTGTGGTAATTCATCGATTCTAAGCGATCGCAAAACACGACCAACTTTTGTAACACGAGGATCATTATCTGTTGCTAAAGTGGCTCCTGTTTTAATTTCGGCATCCTTAAACATGGTTCGGAATTTATACACCATAAACGGTTTTTCATCATAAGTAAGCCGTTCTTGTTTATAAATTACCGGACCGTCACTGTCTATTTTTATAGCAATGGCAGATATTAACATAACCGGTGACGTGACAACAATTCCAATTACAGAAACAACTATGTCCATAGCACGTTTTATAACTTTTTGCATAGTTGTCAAACCAAACGGTTTTATTCGTAAAGCCGGTGTATCTTCAAAATGAACAGTTTCGTTTTTCATAACACTAATATTGTATAAATCAGGAAGTATATATATTTCCTTTCGTTTTGAGACGGCTTCGCTAATAAAAACCGCTCGCACAGAATCGGGAATATCAGGTGAAATAAAAACACTCTCATAATCATCAAATTTGGCTATAGTTTCAGCAATCTCATCACAATCATTAACGTCAATTTCAACATACCAAGATTCATATAATTCAAGATATGAGTATTTAACCTTTCGTGCAAGGGTGTTTGACACATCTTTAGATTCAATAATAAGTAATTTGGATACACCTTCTACCCTTTTTACAATTTTAAGCAAGATTGATTTCCAAAAAGTAAGAAACACAAGTAAAAAGAAAGGCATAACTCCAAAATATGCACTTTCTATTCGCAAAGATTTGTGAAGAAATAAAAAATTTGTAATTATCATAACAATAGTCGTAACAACAACGGTTATTATAATTGATAATATTATTTCATATTTTCGTCGAATCATTTTTGTATAAAAATCATAAGTATATAGCATAAATATGGTACAACCAATCGAAAAAAGCATAGGCACTTTACCTATAGGCTCAACAGGTTTCCATAGTGAAATAAATTTATAAGATAAAAAAGCTGATATTAATACGATTAAAATATCCATTATAATTATCCAAGCATCAAAAAGCACATTTTTATGTAACTTAATATCCATAAAATTCCCCTAATTTCTATACTATATTTTCAAAAACACCAAAATTATATTCATATTATAAAATATACCACTAAAATCCCTCAAAGTCAAGAAAAATAAACAATTGTATCATAAATCCTCTTCTATTTAAATAAATTATTG
>JAVXFE010000168.1:0-4632 GCA_036658075.1 Oscillospiraceae bacterium | reverse complement strand
CCCAACCACAATCAAGGCTGTATGGGGCTTTAATGGAACAGAACGTCCAGGTGCGGTTTACTTGGCGGCGGCAATGTCGGCGTTTGCACAACGTGGTCTTCCTGCTTTTTCGATTTATGGTCACGACGTTCAGGATTTAGGCGACACAAGCATTCCAGCTGATGTATCTGAAAAAATCTTGCGTTTTGCACGTTCTGCAATCGCTATTGGACAAATGCGTAATAAAGCATATGTTAACCTTGGCGGAATCTCTATGGGGATTGCAAGCTCATATTGTGATGCGGCGTTTATGCAAAATTATTTAGGCTTGCGTGCAGAATGGGTAGATTTAACTGAAATTTTAAGACGTATTACTCTTAAAATTTATGACACAAACGAATACGAAAAGGCTCTTTCGTGGATAAAAGCTAACTGCCATGAAGGCTTTGACAAAAACGAAGGCAAGGAACTCCCTGACATCATCGTGAAATCTAAGGTTGTTCCAAAGGAAAAGGATTGGGAATTTATTGCAAAGTTCTCAGTCATCGTAAATGATATCTTACATGGAAATGAAAAGCTTGCCGAACTCGGCTGGCACGAAGAAAGCCTCGGTAGAAACGCAATTGCCGGCGGATTTCAAGGTCAAAGAATGTGGACAGACTGGCTTCCAAACGGTGACTTTACTGAAAGCATATTGGCTTCTAGCTTTGACTGGAACGGCAAAAAAGCACCATTTGCATTTGCAACAGAAAATGATACATTAAATGGTATTTCAATGCTATTTGCTACACTTTTAACAGGAAAAGCTCCATGCTTCCATGACGTTCGAACATACTGGAGTCCTGATTCTGTAAAAAGAGTTACCGGTGAAGTTCCTACAGGCAAGGCAGAAAACGGCTTTATCCATCTTATAAATTCAGGTGCAACCGCTCTGGATTGTACCGGCGCTGTTCGTGATGAAAACGGAAACGGCACTGTAAAAGAATGGTGGAAAATGAACGACAAAGATATTGCAGATTGCATGAGTGCTACCGATTGGTGTCGTGCAGACTTCGGATACTTCCGTGGCGGCGGTTTTTCTTCACACTTTAAAACCGCTTCAGAAATGCCTTTAACCATGGTTCGCTTAAACATAATCGATGGAGTGGGTCCAACGATTCAAATCGCCGAAGGGTACAGCGTTGTTTTACCTGAAGAAATGCATAAAACCCTTGATAACAGAACCGACCCAACATGGCCTACTACATGGTTTGCACCAAACTTAACAGGCGCAGGTGCATTTAAAGATGTATATTCTGTTATGGCAAACTGGGGTGCAAACCACGGCGTAACAGTTCACGGTCACATCGGTGCGGATATTATAACAATGGCGTCAATGCTTAGAATTCCTGTTTCGATTCATAACGTACCAAGCGAAAATATTTACAGACCACAATCGTGGACTGGATTTGGAATGGGTGAAGATGAAACTTCTACAGATTATAGAGCATGTGCTGAATATGGAGCTCTTTATAAATAAAATTTGATTCTTAAAATAACATAAATTAACAACTTAAAATCGACGAGAGATGTTTTTTGTATAAAAATAACATTTTTCGTCGATTTTTTGCTACTAATCTTTAAATTGATACCAAACTGTAATATTACTATTACAATTTTATGATATAATCTATGTATGTATTTTAAATAATTATGTTATTCAATTTAAGGAGAATATAAATGGCACAGAAAACAAAAAGCACCTCTAAAAAAGAAACGCCAAAAGCTTCTGAAACTAAATCAAAAAAGACAGATGAAAAAAAGAAGGTTACTAAAACGACGGTGCCTAAAAAATCGCCGCCACGAAAGCCGACGCCAAAATCTAAAACTGCAAAATCAACCGTAAAAACCAAACGCCTTAGCAATGAGGTCAAAGGGATTATGCTAATCGCTTTGGGTTCTTTTATTGCTTTAGCTTTATTAACGGGCGCCACAGGCGTAATTGGGAATTTAATAAAGCTTGTGTGTTATGGCTTATTTGGCAGTGCGGCAGCAATCCTTTTTATTGTAGTCATATTGACGGGCTTAAATATCTTTTTTGATAAAAAATCCGAAAACAACGCATATAAGGCATGGTTTATATTTGTCATTATGTTGTTTGGTGCGGTAATTTCTGCTTTAATGGTTCATGATACAGAATTTGTGGGCGGTGGGTTTGCCTCAAACATAAACAGCCTCTACAGTTCAGGCGTTGCCGCCGACGGCGGTGGTATTCTGGGCGGTGGCTTATGTAAAATTTTTGTAAAACTAATTGGCGTTTCCGGAACGTGGATTTTGTCTATTGCCACTGAACTCGTTTTCGTAATATTATTAACAGGTATTTCTATTGAAGCTTTGATTTCAAAAATCGCTTCAAAGCTAAAACAACATTCACAGGAAATTATTCAGCGTGCAGGTGAAACTGTCGACTTTGACACCGACGACACACAAAACAAAGAAAATAAAAAGAATAGAAAAAACAGAAAAAATAAAGATAATTCTGATGAGAGCATAACAGATGACGGTTTTGAACTCCCCGAGCATTCAAAAGCCCCTAAATTCTTACAAAATAAAAAGAATAAGAAAAACCGAAACGGTGCTGATGAAAACATTGAAATGCCTCCGGATAAGGAAAAATACTTTAACAACTATTTCAATGATGACGAGCCAACTTTAGAAAATATTCCAAATAACATTCCGGAAGATGATGGGATTAAAAGTTCTAAAACAGAGCCGAAACGCTTTGAACTCAAAGAAGACGACACACTGCTTCAAAGTATTTTATCGGCAAGTGAACAGTCGAGTCCGAGCGATTTGCCCTTTGATATTGACACTATGAAAACAGGCGTGCTTACCGAACTACCTGACGAAAACGGAAATATTCCAAAAACCCCGGACCCTGACGGTTTGGATTTTGAACCACCAAGTGAGGCAAAACTTGAAGATGCTCTTGACCCTTTGACAAAAAAAGCTCTTGATGCGGGCGTTCCGCTAGATGAATCGGTAACAAAGGGCAGAAAAATGTTGCTTGATGACACCGAAACCTTAGATAAGACAATCGAAAAGGATATCGAACTTGCAATGTCAGCCCCTAGGGTTATTCAATATAAAATGCCATCGCTCGACCTTTTAGAACTTCCGAAGGCACGAAGCAAAACCCTTGAAGAGGTAAAATATGAATTAGAAGAAAAGGCAAATCGCCTTCTTGATACGTTAAGAAGCTTTAAAGTTGAGGCAAAAATCGTTAATATCACGCAAGGTCCAACCGTTACCAGATTTGAACTTCAACCCGGATTCGGCGTAAAAGTTTCTAAAATAACAGGTCTTTCAGATGATATCGCTTTAAGCCTTGCTGCCTCCGGTGTTAGAATTGAGGCTCCAATCCCCGGGAAATCCGCAATAGGTATTGAGATTCCAAACACTAACCCACGACCGGTTCCGATTCGTGAAGTTATCGACAGTGAAAAGTTTCGTTCGTTTAAATCCAAAACTGCCTTTGCTTTAGGAAAAGATATCGGCGGAAATAGCATCGTTGCAGACGTTGCCTCTTTCCCTCACGTTTTGATTGCTGGTGCTACCGGCTCCGGTAAATCGGTGTGCATAAACTCGCTTATTACAAGCATTTTGTATAAAGCGAACCCTGATGAAGTAAAAATGATTATGATTGACCCAAAAATGGTTGAACTCGGAATTTACAATGGGATTCCACATCTTTTAATACCTGTAGTGACTGATCCAAAACATGCAGCGGCGGCTTTGAATTGGGCAGTAACAGAGATGAAAAACCGCTATAACTTGTTAAAAGATAATAAGGCAAGAAACTTAAAGGGTTATAACGCCATCATGGAAGAAATTGGCGAACCAAAATCAAAACTACCCGAAATTGTAATCATTATTGATGAGCTTGCAGATTTAATGATGGCGGCTAAAAACGAGGTTGAAAACGCAATAAACAGCCTTGCCGCACTTGCCAGAGCTGCCGGAATGTACCTTGTTATTGCAACTCAAAGACCATCGGTAAATGTCATAACGGGCGTAATAAAGGCAAATGTGCCGTCACGTATCTCATTCGCAGTAGCCTCCCAAATCGATAGCCGAACGATTATCGATGCACCAGGGGCGGAAAAACTTTTAGGAAAAGGTGATATGCTCTACAATCCAAAGGGCGAAATAAAGCCTATAAGAATACAAGGAAACTTTGTATCCGATTCCGAAATTGAAGGCATTATTGAATACATAAAAAATCAATACGAAGCCGAATATGACGAAAAAATTATCGAAACCATCGAAAAAGAACATGAACGAGTTTCGGCTGACCTCGATAGCGATTCGAATTCTGAAATAAGCAGTACTCGTGTGACAAGCGGCGGAACAGCACGCCATGATGAACTCTTTATGCAGGGCGTTGAAATGGTTTTAGAAAGCGGTCAAGCGTCGGTGGCTATGTTCCAGCGAAAGTTTAAAATTGGCTATCAAAGGGCGGCACGGCTCATCGACCAAATGGAAGAAAGCCACATAATAGGTCCGTATGAAGGCACAAAACCACGCCAAGTACTAATTACACGCATGGAATTTAACGAAATGAAAATGAACAACGGTGATTAATTTTGCACTAAAACCCATAAAAAAACCCTC
>JAVXFE010000167.1:0-4638 GCA_036658075.1 Oscillospiraceae bacterium | reverse complement strand
ATAATATTTTTCGACTTCATCAATAATAACCGCTGTGGTTATGTTACGCTGTGGGAGAACCGTCAGGATTTCTTTGAGTGCTTTTTGGGCAAGGTCAAGAGAAATCGTGTTTGTGCGTTCAATTCCGGCGTATGCAAGAATCCTCTTTACGGCACCTTCAAGGTCTCGAACATTTGATTTTATATTAAAAGCAACATAATCGACGATTTCTTCATCAAATGTAAAATATTCATTTTCGATTTTATTGCGTAATATTGCGATACGTGTTTCATAGTCGGGTGGCTGAACATCAGCCAATAAGCCAGATTGGAAACGGGTTTTTAATCTATCTGTAAGATGCGGAGTTTCTGAGGGCATGCGGTCAGAAGTGATTACTATTTGCTTTCCGGCATCGTGCAGTGCGTTAAATGTGTGGAAAAATTCTTCCTGAGTCAACTCTTTTGTTGCTAAAAATTGAATATCATCTATTAGAAGTAAGTCAAGCGTCCTATACTTATTTCGAAACTCTTGATTCGTTTTTTCACGAATAGAGTTAACGAGTTCATATGTAAATTTTTCACTTGTGGTGTAGAGGACTTTCTTTTTCGGATACGCTGCCGCATAATAATTCCCGATAGCTTGTAATAGGTGAGTTTTTCCAAGTCCGCTGCCACCGTACAAAAATAAAGGGTTATATTGTTGAGAAGGGGCTTCTGCTACCGCAAGCGACGCCGCATATGCAATATTATTGTTCCCTCCAACAACAAAGTTTTCAAAGTTGTATTTCGGATTAAGCTCTGTATGCGTCTCAAAATCGCTTGCAACAGTAGAAAGGCTTTCGTTTTCTTTTGTGACAGAAACAGATAAAGTATAATGCTTGCCCGTGGTGCTTTCAAGGCAACTTTCTATTAGCGAACGAAACTTTGTGCTAATCATGTTTTCGTTAAGACCGCTTGACACCGATAAAGAAATTGTATTTTCATCAATATCAATGGGAACAATTGGCTGTATCCAAGTCGAATATGATACGGCAGAAACTTCTGCACTAAGTTGTTCAAGAACGCTTGTCCAAATATCATTTAAGTTATTCAAGATTATAATTCTCCTCTATGTTTTGTAATATATATTCGATTGTATATAGCACATAAGCATGTTATGTTTAAAAATCAGATAATACTTTCGTAATCTTGATGTAACAATCATGTAATATATTTTAACAGAAAACAAAAGAAATTTCAACACCTAAAAATCTTAAAAAGTAGTTAAAAATTCCCCCAATTTATTTAATACACAAAATGTGGTTACTTGTCGAAAAAGAATCAACAAGATATGCGATTTTTTATCGAAAAAATAAATAAAAAAATATTTTTATTGCGATTTATTACAAAAGGCACTTGACAATATAGTAAACACATGATAAAATAATACAGATTTTCTTATGAATTTAAAAATAATTACTGTATCAATATTGAAGGAGGGGAATATATAATGGTAAGAACATACCAACCCAAGAAAAGACACAGAGCTAAAGAGCATGGTTTTAGAAAGAGAATGAGCAACAGGAGCGGCCGTAAAATTTTGGCTAGAAGAAGACTTAAGGGCAGAAAGAGTTTGTCAGCATAGCTTAAATTGTAAAGACGCCGCCATAGGCGTCTTTTTGGCTATTTTGAGAAAAACAGGGGAAAACGGATTATATGAAGGATTTTGTCAGTTTAAATCAAAATTCACAATTTAAAAAGCTGTATAAGAGAGGCAAATCTTGCGTAAAACCGTCCCTTGTTATTTATGCTATACATAACCGAGAAGGGCTTAACCGTTTCGGGATTACTACAAGTAAGAAAATCGGAAATGCGGTTATACGGAATCGTGCAAAACGCCGTATTCGGGAACTTTATCGCATGAATGTCCAAAATTTTAAACCTGGGTTTGACGTGTGTGTGGTCGCTCGGGTTCGTACTGCCACTGAAAAGCATGAGGTTTTAGTTAAGGATTTTGAATCCGCTTGCCGAAACTTAGGGTTATATAAAATTTAAACCCCGTGCATACATCGCTTTAAGTGATTGGAACAATTATGAAAAAATTATTTATAAAACTAATTAGATTTTACCAAAAGAGGATTTCGCCTCTTACACCGCCACGCTGTCGGTTTTATCCCAGCTGTTCGCAATATGCGATTTTGGCGATTGAAAAATACGGAATTTTTATCGGTTTGTTCAAGGCAATTTGGCGAATCTTACGCTGCAACCCGTTTTGCAAGGGTGGCATAGATTATCCTTAGATTTTAAAACACACCGTATTTACTTGATAAAGAGGAGGGGCTAATTTGTCCTACATAATGATTGCACTTGCGTGGGTGTTAGAATTTTTTTATGTTATAACGCTTAACTATGGTGTTGCTATAATTTTATTTACAATTTTCATGAAAGCAATTTTACTTCCACTTACTGTAAAACAACAGAAATCAATGGTGAAGACTCAAAAAATCCAGCCACTTTTAATGGAAATCCAACAAAAGTATGGCAACGATAAAGAAAAACTTAACCAGGAAACCATGAAGCTTTACCAGAAATATAAAATTAATCCTATGAGTGGCTGTCTCCCTATGTTAATTCAGCTTCCGATAATTATGGCACTTTATTTTGTTGTAAAAGAGCCGATAATTTACATAATGGGCGTAGGAAAAGGTGATGTTTGGCGTCTTGTATTTGCAATTCAAGATTGGAGTGCAGCTAATCCCGACGCTTTTGCACAACTTTTAACATCCTTAAAAGTTGATTCACTTGATGCTTTAACAAACAATAACTACAAAATGTTTGGTATGTATGAAATTCAAATCGCAAGATTTTTACATGAAAATCAAGAGATTATGAATAGCCACTGGATTACCGAAACCGGTCAAATTTATAAGGTAATCAACTTTAGCTTTTTAGGGCTTGATTTATCACGAACTCCGGATATGGGTGCAATATTGGAACTGATTACCGGTAATATGAGCGGGATAGATTCGCAGACGATAGCTCTTTGGAGCATACCGGTATTGTCCGGTGTGAGTTCGTTTGCCACAAGTAAGATTTCACAGGCAACGCAGCCGCCAGCTCCTCCTAAAAAGGACGAATATGGCAACGAAAAACCTAATCCAATGAAAACAATGATGATAATTATGCCGTTCTTCTCGGCGTGGCTTGCATTCACATTGCCTGCGGCGATTGGTCTTTATTGGACAATCAGTAATGTGCTTGCGATAATTCAACAAATTATTGTTACAAAAGCTGTAGACGTTGGCATTACAGACGAACAAATAGAAGGAGAGATTGTAAATGCTAAGGAAAATAGAAAAAAACGCAAAAAACGCAAATGAGGCATTGAAACTCGCTGCTGAAGAATTTGGTGTGCCTGTTACAGAACTTTCATATAAGGTTGAACGTGAAGTTGGCAAAGGTCTTATGGGGTTTTTATTAGGCAGAGAAGTTATAATATCTGCATGGATTACAAAGGAAGCTGAGGCGGAAGAGGAAAAACTTCGAAAAGCGGCAGAAAAGCGTGACGCTATTGCGGCGAAAGAAGATGCTAAAAACGCTGTTAAAGCCAGAGCGGCAGCTCAGGCAGCGGAAAAATTGCAAAAAAATGAACGTCCGACACAGCCTAAAACTTCACCAAGCACTAAGACTCCACCAAGCACTAAGACTCCACCAAGCACTAAAACTTCACCAAGCACTAAAAATACATCAAGCACTAAATCTTCACCTATATCAAAAAATGTGTCAGCTTCTAAAGGTATAGAAACCCCTGTTTCTTTTAATGATAAAGATGATGCACCTAAAACTGAACAGGTGAAAAAGAATCGTGAAGTCACTGAAAAATCTATAACGGATGCAACTTTCTTTGTTACAGAACTTATTGGAAAAATGGGATTTGATGATGCAAAAATTGAAGTTAATAATATTAAAACAGCTATAAACATTGACATTTCAGGTTCGAAGATGGGTCTTTTAATTGGAAGGCGTGGTGAGACTTTGGACTCAGTTCAATATTTAACCAGTCTTTATGTTAATAGATCTAAAAATTCTTACATAAAAATAAATGTCAACACAGAGGGCTATCGTGAAAAGCGTGAAGATACGCTAATCAAGTTAGCACATGGTTTGGAGCGACGTGTTATTAAAGAAAATAAGTCAATTACATTAGAACCGATGTCGCCAAATGAGCGTCGAATTATTCACGCTGCACTCCAGAATAATAAAAAGATTAAAACATTTAGTGTTGGCGATGAACCTAATCGCAAGGTTGTTGTTAGTCTAAATCGAGATGTGAACTAAATTAATAGTCAAAGCGACCGTGGAAATTGAAGAGGCGGTCGCTTTGACATGTTTTTAAAATATATGCGTCTGTAGCTCAGCTGGATAGAGCAATGGCCTCCGACGCCATGTGTCGCAGATTCGAATTCTGTCAGGCGCACCAAAAAACCGCCAATCCATTAGGGTTGGCGGTTTTACGTATTAATTTATTTTAACTGATTTCTTACAACCGATATGGAAATAAAAAATAAACTTCCAAAATTACTTGACTTTTTCGTATGCGTACGTTAAAATGTACATATAATAGATTGGGAGGTTTTAATATGACAAATATAAATGTTACAAATTTGCGGAAAAATCTTTT
>JAVXFE010000166.1:0-4754 GCA_036658075.1 Oscillospiraceae bacterium | reverse complement strand
TGCAAGTTCAACAGCAGTCCCAGCTACTACCTCGCCACTAGTAAGGTTTGAAGTCGGCATGGAAACCTTTGGTCCGGCAATAGTGCCACCGCCACCACCGCCACCGCCTGGTTTTCTAGTTACAGTTATATGACATTCTGCCTTCTTTTCACCATCAATTGTCGTAACCACGATTTTTGTATCGCCTACTTTTTTAGCCGTAACTTCGCCATTATTAACAACGGCAATTTCCGTATTTTCACTTTTCCATGTAACGCCTTTGTTTGTTGCATTAGTTGGCATGATTGTAGCAACTAGCGTTTCTGTTGACCCATTTTGAATATTTGCGGCGGTCTTATTAAGGCTAACTCCTGTAACCGAAATAACATTTTCTATAACTGTTACAAGACACTCTGCTTTCTTTCCACCGTCTGCTGTCGTAACAATAATTTTTGTAGATCCAACTTTTTTAGCCGTAACTTCGCCATTATTAACAATAGCAATTTCTGGATTTTCGCTTTCCCATGTAACGCCTTTGTTTGTTGCATTAGCTGGGGTAATGGTCGCAGTCAAAGTTTCAGATTCGTCTTTTTTAATAGACGTTTCAGTTTTGTTTAAACTAACGCCTGTAACTAAAATTGGCTCTTCACCACCGCCAACAGTTACTTCACCATTGGTTGTTGCTACTGAAACTTCTGCTGAATTATTTGCAAGCATGCTATTATTCTGGTATTTTACTATTCTAAGTGGTGTTTTTCCACCATCAGGTGTTCCAACGATTTTAAACTCTATAGTTGCAACTTTACCAGAAACACTAATTTCATCAGCGGAAATAAAAGTATAACTTATCATTGGATTCCTATGTTCATCCATATTATTCAAATTAGATCCGTCCATTCCACCAAGATCAGTGTTTGTAACAATATCTACAGGTTCTAAATATTTATTATCATACATGATGCCAATAGCAAAAGCATCAAACCCTGAGTTGTTTGCAATAGAAATATCCACAAAAACCTTTTCGCCAACATTTCCCCTAGCATTTGAAATAGATATATTCGGAAGCTCTGCTGCAAAAGTTATCTGTATACACGAAACTATCATTAAAATTGTCAATGTCATACTAATAATTTTTTTAAACATTTTTTCTCCTCTTTCGGTTTTGGTTTATTAATTTAAAATATGTCAACACACATCAATTTCAGATAATTATTTTCTAATTAATGGTCTTTCATAATGGACCGCTTCCAATATGGCTTGTGCATCATTTGCCGTTGGATTGGAAACAATAATACCATTATCTCCTGGTTCCAAAATAACGTTAGTTGATGCTTTTTGCCACGGTAAAAATCTTTTATTATTTATATCACGATTTACTTCAACCAAGGTGTTAATAACATCCTGTAAATTCACTTTTATGTCACTATCAGTATTTCCAAGCACAAAATCCCATGGTTCGATTACAACGTCGCCGTCAACCGCACTAATATTAGTCGGATCTATTGGTTTTGCTTGTTCTGATGAAGGTTCAGACATATCTATATATGCTGCCTCCGCTATAGTTAATGCAAGCTTGCCACTTTTTGCAACAACATCATAATAATCATCTTTAATGTTAAATGTGAGTGTGGCAAGAATAGAATCTGTAGGTATATTTTCACTTACAGCTTTTGTTAAGGTAATAATATTCGCATTTTCAGAGATTTCAATTCCACTGTTAATTCCTGTTTTAACTGTAGCATTTGTAATGTAGGTACTAAGGTTTGAATAATCAACCCTTGCTTTAACTCCTGCCAACCCTTGTTCTGCATTCGTTAATTTAAGATCTATAGTCATAGTCTTAGCACTTTGATTAACCGTTTTACCAACTAACGAAAAAGTTGCTGTTGCTGGTTTTTTTGTAGCCTTGTCCATAAAATATGGTGAAATATTAGTGTTACTTACCTCTTCGATGCCACGTTCATTAATCAATGTTTCCCCATTGACTGTATCTAAACTCGAAACTTTATCCGCCGCAAACGTCGGAATTACACCGCTAGATATTATCATGCTAGCCGATAACAATAATGCAAAAAATTTTCTTTTCATAATTTTTATGTATATTACTTATTAATATACTGCTCCTTTACAATGATTTTTTTAAAATTTCTGCTAATTCTATATAATTATATTATACTTCCACAAGAATTATATCATAGTTCTTTATGAAAGTAAATGTTTTTTATGTGTAATGTAAAAAAATAAAATAAAAATAAAATAAAAACGAAATAAAGATAAAAATAAAAATGGAGGAAAACCCGCCATACCATAACCTTAGCATAGCGGACCTCCTCCTGTTTCTTTACTTCTTTACTTCTTTATTTCTTTACTTTCTTTACTTCTTTACTTCTTTATTTCTTTACTTTCTTACTTTCTTACTTTCTTAATAAAGGTGTTCCATAATGGAATGCTTCTAGCATAGCCTGGGCATCCACTGCTGTAGGATTAGATGTGATAGGTTCAGCACTCTCTATAACGATATTAGTTGCCGCTTTCTGCCATGGCTTAAACTTTTTCTCGCTTCTATTCACTTCAACCATCGTATTAATAATATCCATTAGATTAAAGTTCATATTTTTATCTGTATCACCTAACATATATTTCCATGGTTCGATTACTACCTCGCCACCTATCACTATGATATTAGCTGGAAGTATTTCTCTTGAAGGAGTACCCGTTGTATCAAGCGTGTCAATATATCCTGCAGATGATACAGTTAAACCAAGCTTACCGCTTTTAGCCATAACATCATAATAATCATCCTTGATATTAAATGTAAGTGTAGCTAATACGCTATTGGTGGCAATATTTTCACCTTTCGCCATTGTTAACGTGATTTTTCCTGCACCGTTATCTTCCATTAATACACCGTTTGGAGCAATAGTGCTTGCTGTAGCATTAGTGATATAAGTACTAAATGCTGAATAATCCACTACTGCTTTAAATCCAGCTACGCCTTGGACTGCATTTGTTAATTTTAAATCAACAGTCATAGTTCCTGCGTTTTGGTTAACAGTTTGACCCACTAACTCAAACGTTGCTGTTGCTGTTGTTTTGTTATTTGTATTACCAGCATTTTTGTCAGTGATGTTTAATACGTTACCACTATCCTTAGTAAATCCAGGGGATGTTACACCGTTTTCAATAGTAGCACTAACGATTTTCGATGTTGTATCAACGGTTCCACCTGCCACCTCGATTTTACCAATTACGGAATCTGTCGCTGTTCCAGCTATTGAACCAGCTGAAATTGTTGCAGCTGCAATGTTTGCACCAGTATCTACCGTAACAGTTGTACCCGCAACAGTAGCTTTCTCTATTTTACCTGAAACCTTTGCTGTACCACCGTTTGCATTTAGTTGTTGAACTATAGCAGTTTTTTCAGTGGTTACAGCTCCGCTTGTAGCTGTAACAGTTGCTGCACTTCCTCCAACCGTGGTAGTTCCGCCATTTGAGGTTACTGTGCCAGTAACTTTTGATGCCGGGGTTGTTGTTGTGTCTCCACCTGTTGTGTTTAGTGTTGTTGCGGTTCCTGATAAAATTGTGTTTCCGCCTGTTGTGTTTAGTGTTGTTGCGGTTCCTGACACTGTTGTTTCTCCTGCACTTACATTAACAGTTGTCGCTGTTCCTTTAATATCCGTTAATCCTCCGGTAATTGTTGCCGTTCCTACGGTTGAACCTTCTTGGACGGTAACAATACCACTAGCTACATTAAGGGTCGGAATTGTTCCACCCCCTGCTATGCTAACGCTATCAGTCGTGTTTACATCTACTTTGGCGATTTGCGTTCCATTAACCTGAATTGTTCCCGCTGAATCAACCGAAATATTTGCAATGCTCGCTGTAGAATCTACAACTATACGAACAATTTCAGCACCTGCTGCGGTTGTCTCTTTATTGATTTTTACTCCTGGAATGCTTGTGCCTCCTGTAATAACAACAGAATTCTTACCACCACCACGAACGTCTAATATTTTTCCCGTTGCAATAGTAACTCCGTCGAGTTTTACATTGCCATTTCCAACAGTTTCCATGATTACAATATTCTCACTAGAGGTTAAGTTTTTAAGAACTGTACCCTTTCCATAAATATCGATTCCCTCTATAGTTGCAGTAACTCCAGTTTCCCCAACTATCGTAATGTTGTTTTTATAGATTGAGATTTTATTGTATTTATTTCCGACATCAGTGTTTGCTTTTAATGTAATAGTTGCACCATCAGCTGCTTTTAATAGTGCCTCTGAAAGTTCTGCATTATTAGCAACCGTAAACGCCGTTTGCTCTGTTACTGAATCCTTTTTCGTCATTGCTTCATCTGAAAAATATGGAGATACATTAACATTACCAACAACTAATTTAGTGAAGTCTGGTGTAGCACTTCCCCAATAGTTATCTGTCGCATCAACAGTTCCATTTGTTACTTTTCCAAAATTCACTTTTCCAGTATTTATAAATTTATTCTTCTTAATCGTAAGAGTTGAGTTTGAAATATCCAAAACCGCTGGATTTTCCCACGATGTATATCCAATAGCTGAATAATAGTACGCTGGATCATTATTCCAGTTCTTAATACCATTAAAAGTATTATTTTCAACATTGATTGTTGAATTATCTGTGCTATCAAATGTTAATCCTGAATAGCTAAATAAATTGTTCTTTACACTACTATTTGTGGTGGTCCCTGCGAAGTATACACCCGAGCCATATTCTTTATATTCTGCATATGTGTATACAAC
>JAVXFE010000165.1:0-4781 GCA_036658075.1 Oscillospiraceae bacterium | reverse complement strand
TTTGATTTGCTTATAAATCTTTGTTATAATTATTTAATGTATTTGTAATATAAATATAATATATATTATTTATAGTAGTAGTGATAGTAGGGTATGTGAAAAATGTTTAAAAGTTATTTAAATTGGTTATACTCTTATGTTACAGGTTGTTTACAAACACTTTACAAACAGTGCATTTTTAACACACTTGTAACATAACTGTTAAGGTAAAGTAATAATAAACAATGAACACACACTTTATCCACGGTAAAGTGTGGATAAAGTTATTCTTTAATATTGTTACATAAATCAACATAATCTTGAAAATTTGTTCCAAATATATAATTTGCAATTATAAAATCATCAACTTCATACTCGGTTAAAATATCTGAAATTTTACGGTCAAATGTTCTGGCATCTATTACTAAAACTTGATTATATCCACATGTAAGCCATGGAATTAAGGCATTTGAATATGAATCTTTAATTATCAAAAGAGTTCTATCATTTGGTGAATCCGAATTAATTTCTATAAAAGGATGGTCACCGGCTAAAAATAATTTATAATCAGCACCAAGTTCAGGACAAAACATTTTACCGTTATATTCAATTCTTTCGCCTGGTTTATAGGTATAAGAAATAGGATGAATTGGTATATCATTTGTAAAGTTTTTGTAATAAAATATGGTGTCAGGATTTTTTGCAAGTGAAGGATTTTTTGCCTGTGTATAAAGATGACCTAAAAAGTTATTTTGTTTATCTTCAATAAAATCATCAATATTTAAACGTGGCATATCAAGATGTTTTGCCATTTCTTCATAAGTATAATAAGCACCGAGTGTGGTCCAATGATGATCAGTTCTAAAATAAACGTATTCACCCTTATCATAATTATCTTTTAAAGTATCATAAACATTTATATTTTTAACTCTTTCAGAATAACTATTATAAAAATAATCTATACTTTCTTTTTCACTATCTCCGATAGTATTATAAAAATCTAAAAAGTCAATTTGCGTTGGAAATAAGATATTATAAAAGTTTATATTATCAGGCAAAAAATTTGCATAGTCGTTTATCATTGAAATATAGTTTTCACGAACTTTTTTATCTGCACGATAAACTTCCATAACTTTATCATCGAGAACTAAAAGTTGATTACTTGTAGTATTTCCTGTGCCTAAATCGCCGGTGGTATTTACAAGCTTTCCAAAAGAATTAAAGCCCTTTAAAGATTCATAATTAGCTGAAACTTTTGTAAAAACACTTCTAAAACCTACATTGTCAGACAAATAGGTTTCAAATTCTTTCATAAATTTTCCTGAAACCAATGAAGATGTGTTAAAATCAGGAAAGTCTGCAAGTTTTCGATTTTCATTTTTACTGCTGTTTTCATCTTTAGGAAAAATCACAACTAGTGTGAAAAAAACTATTAATAATGAAATAAAAACAGCAATGGTAAATTTATGTCGCATATTTTTTTACCTCTTAATATATTTTTTTAAAAACGGAAATACAAAAATGGATTAAACGTTTGTCCAATTAATAAAATAAAACATAATACTAAAATTAAACATACTGAAATAGGAAAAACACTTTCACCTAACATTTTAGTATTATATACTTTTTTTGCAAGTATTTTAAAAATTGGCGTAGAGGCTAAAATACATGCAATGAACAGCCATGCATTTGTGGCAAGCGTTGTATATGCAGTATAGTCAGCAAGCTTTCCATATGCTCCAAAAGCACACATAAACCATTCTTTTAAACGATTTAAATCTGTAAAATAGAATAAAGCCCAACCAAATATTACAATAACGTTACTATATATAAGTCCGAGCCAAGAAGGCATTTTTAAAATTTTTCCACCAAACGCTTTTTTCTCTATTATAAGCAAAATTCCATAATATAAACCCCATAATATAAAATTCCAACTAGCTCCATGCCAAAGACCTGTTAATAACCATACAATAAAGATATTTAAAAATTGATGTTTTCTATTTCCACCAAGTGGAATATAAACATAATCTCTAAAAAAACTGCTAAGTGACATATGCCATCTTCGCCAAAAATCGGTTATGCTTTTTGAAATATATGGATAGTTGAAATTTTCAAGAAAGTTAAATCCAAACATTTTTCCTAAACCAATAGCCATATCTGAATAACCGGAAAAATCAAAATAAATTTGAAAAGTATATGCAATGATTCCAACCCACGCCGAAAGTGCGGAAGTTTCAGAAAAATTTCCATTAAGAATTGTTGTAGCTATCACTCCTACACCATTTGCTAGAACAACCTTTTTTATCATACCTTGAGTAAACCTTATAATTCCGTATTCAAACCCTTTTAAGGTTACTGTTCGGTGATTAATTTGTTTTTCAATATCAATATATCTTACAATTGGACCTGCAACAAGTTGTGGAAACATTGAAACATAACATAAAAAGTTTATTGGATTTTTTTGTACCTTTACTTCTCCACGATACATATCTATTGTATAAGATAATGTTTGGAATGTATAAAAAGAGATTCCAAGAGGTAGTGAAAATCCATAAAAAGGTATATTTATATTAAATAGAGCATTTATATTTTCAACGACAAAGCCGGAATATTTAAAGGTTGCAAGCATACCTAAATTTAAAATAAGAGATGAAATAAGAGCAGCTTTTGCTTGCCATTTATTTTGATGATTTGAAATAATAATACCATTAACATAATCAATTGCCGCACTAAAAAGAAGAGCCAAAACCCAAACCGGTTCGCCCCATGCATAAAATATAAGTGAAGATATAACGAGAACTATATTTCTATATGTGGTATTTTTGCTTATAAAATACAAAAGAAGTGTAATAGGCAAAAATATACATAAAAATAACAAGCTAGAGAATACCATATAAAAATTCTCCTTCAATAATAGTCATAAAATACTAATTAAAGATTATATCATTCGAAAGAAAATATGTCAACAAATATTTTTGACCTCTAATCCCGGTTTGTATCAACGGATGAACTTTTAAAAAAACTAATTTTTAGAAAAAATAGTTTCAATTTCTTCTAAATTTTCATTATTTTCTGAAATATACATTTCTTCTGTTTCTAGTTGAATATCTTTTAATTCTTCAATGATATCAGTAATTTTGTTAAATAATTTTAGATACATATTTTTATTTAAAGAAATTTTAAAAACCTCCCTTATTTGACATTTAGTAAATGTCATTTATTTAGTATTATAACATATAATATTTTATATGACAAGTACTGAATGTCAATTTTTTTAGAAGGTGATTTTTATGTATAAAAATAAGGGTAATAATAATTCAAATAATATATGTGGAATAAAAATAAGTGAGTTACGTAAAAAAATGATACCTAAGACTTCACAAAGGATGATAGCGGAAAAGTTACAACTTATAGGTTTGGATTTTGATAAAAATGCTATTCAACGTATAGAAAGTGGAAAAAGATTTGTTACAGATATAGAATTAGTTGGATTCTGCAAAATTTTTAATGTATCAGCGGATGAACTTTTAAAAAATGAATAAATATAAAACAGCCGTCCTCAAAAGAGGGTGGCTGTTTAAAAATATTAAGCTTGTCTTATAATTCAGCGAAATATTTGATTGTTCTAACCATTTGGCTTGTATAACTGTTTTCATTATCGTACCATGATACAACTTTAACTAAAGTTTGGTCGCCCATTTCAGTAACCTTTGTTTGTGTAGCGTCAAATAATGAACCATATGTGATACCAATGATATCAGATGAAACTAATTCTTCTTCTGTATAGCCGAAAGAATCAGATGCAGCAGCCTTCATAGCAGCGTTGATTTGGTCAACAGTAACTTTACCATTAACAACAGCACATAATTCAGTAAGAGAACCGGTAGGAACAGGAACTCTTTGTGCAGCACCGTCAAGTTTGCCTGCAAGTTCAGGAATAACAAGACCAATAGCTTTAGCAGCACCGGTAGAATTAGGAACGATATTAACAGCACCAGCACGGGCACGTCTTAAATCGCCTTTTTTCTGAGGACCATCAAGAATCATTTGGTCACCTGTGTATGCATGAATTGTAGTCATGAAAGCTTTAACGATTGGAGAAATGTTATTAAGAGTGTTAGCCATTGGAGCTAGGCAGTTTGTAGTACATGATGCAGCAGAAATGATTGTATCATCAGCTGAAAGTACATTTTCATTAACACTATAAACAACTGTAGGTAGGTCATTTCCAGCTGGAGCAGAAATAACAACTTTTTTAGCACCTGCATTGATATGAGCTTGGCTCTTATCTTTTGAAGTATAAAAACCAGTACATTCTAAAACAACATCAACGCCAATTTCGCCCCATGGGAGTTCATTTGCATCTGCTTTAGCATAAATCTTAATTTCTTTGCCTTCAACAACGATTGAATCGTCTTTAGCAACAACATCTTTACCATAGCGACCTTGTGCTGAATCATACTTTAAAAGATGAGCAAGCATCTTAGGGCTTGTTAAGTCGTTAATAGCAACAACTTCATAACCTTCTGCACCGAACATTTGTCTGAACGCTAAACGTCCAATACGACCAAAACCATTAATAGCAACTTTTACTGACATAATAAAAGTACCTCCTAAAATTATTTAATTTTATTATTTTTTTATTTAATAAATACACCGTTATTATTTTACCTTAAAAGTCGCAAATTTACAAGTCTTTTTTTGATAAAATTTTAACTATTTCAACATAATCCCATGTTGGTAAATTAGGAGGTGAGAGTATTATTCCTTTTTTACTATCTAATGGGCCACCACAGCTTATT
>JAVXFE010000164.1:0-4815 GCA_036658075.1 Oscillospiraceae bacterium | reverse complement strand
ACCGACATACTTAAAAGGTGATGCAATAGCAACCTTAACGGCGGAAATATTGCTTGGACAAAAAAGCATCAGACGCAATTATAAGGTTTGTATCAGGAAAAGAGATGCTATTGGAGCGGATTTAACGTACCTAGATGGGCTTTATTTATCAGAACAACTTAATAATAAAACAAAAATATTGGATTTTACAATGCCAATAGATGTTCCAAATAAATCTACTGTGAAATATACAAGCAGTAGCGACCCTGTACATTTTGCCATTAGCGGAACGAATGGCGAAAATGTAAAAATAACAAGACCTGGCGTAAATGAGCCAACAGCTAAGGTAACAGTTATGGCTTTAATTACAAATCAACAATCAACAGAAGAAAAAACTTTTACAATATATGTATCAAAAATGCTTAAAGATGTTTCGGAGATAGTAAAAGAGGATTTGAAAGAAGTTTTAAATCTTGCAAATACCACAATTGCTACAGGCTTTCACATGAACGATGATAAAATAAAGGTCTATAAAGATGAAATCACCGATGGTGATAATAGTCCAAGCGGTAATATAGAAAACATTATTGGAAATCAGTGGGGACAGGTTTCACAGGCTGATTATGATGCGTTTAAGGCGGTTATTACCACATCACAGGCAGTGCTTGACGGAAGCAAAACGGATTATCCCGACGATTTATATCGTGGATATTATGTGGCAACACAAAATCTTATTAACGCAGGTTCAAAATACCTCCGTGCATTTAATCTGTCATCTGATGAAGAAACACCGCTTGTTAAAAATTTGCAGGATTACAAACTACGATTTTCTGATTCTCGCCGTGAATTAAATGCTTTGGTTTATGAGGCGGAAGCTAATCTTTTGTTTGAGGATTATTTTTATACAGCGGCATCTAAAAAAGAGTTGCGACATGCGACCGATGTGGCAAAAGAGGTTTTGGATTATGCTTATGAAAAGACAATGAGACGTACACGACTATATATGACTCCTCGTACAGATGAGAACATTCGTCATGAAGTAAAGCGTAATAACATGCGTGAAACTGAAGTTGTAAACACAATGAACGATGGACTTTCGGTTACTATTCCGTGGTATAAGGCAACCCACATTTTGCGTGATGCATATAGCACGGTTCGCTTAAAACCATCAAACGATACTTTTGTTCAAAAAGGACTAACCACGGCTCCGGGCAAAAATGAAAGCCTTCTGATTGGTGCCGGAAGAATTGGATTCTTAAAATTCGACATCAGTGAACAGAGAAATTCGTTAATTACAAGTGCCGATTTGGGCGTGTATAAATATTGGTCAGGAAACAGCGACGTAGATGTTTATTATGCAACAGAAGAGGCTTTAAAAGTGAACGGGAATTCGTGGAATGAAAATAACCTTTTATACACAGACGTAGAAAAAATGACCGATGGAAATAAAATTACAAGTTTTGACGGTTCAATAAATGAAGTTGCCGGCTTTAAAAAGATTTGGTCATATTTCATAGGCGGCGGTAATAACAAAGTTACGCCGTGGCGTTTAAGCACAGGGGTTCTTGACACTCTAACTGAAAAAATAGTAAGCACAAATGATAACGACATGTCTTTTGTCTTTACAATGGACGAAACCAAAACCGATAAGAAGAGTGCAGCGGACTATTTCACAAAGGAAGCAAATAACGAGTTTGCACCTTTCTTAGAAATAAAAACCAACATTGTGCCGATTGAAAAGTTGTACGAGAAGCGTGACTTTATGCTTAATCGTTATGATTTATTGATGAAGAAAACCGAGAAAAACGTTGGTGCTGAGGCAGGAAATTATCGTACAGAAGATTATCGAGGGCTTATAAACGCAAAAGAACTTTTAGACCAAACTATATCTGTCGGTGATCAAACGGAAGTTGGAATAGCCATGGTCGGACTTTATGACGCAATGCGAAACATGAGCGACCGCCAGCTAATACGTACAAATATAGACCCTAATTCAAATCTATTCTTTACAGCAGAGGAAAAATTGGATATTGTTAAAAAGATAGAAACAAACTCACAGCTTAAAGATTTTTATGATTTAAACACAGCTTCTGCTAATATTAAGAGCGTTGAACAATACAAAGAAGGCTATGAACTCTATCGAAATCCGAGGTTGTGGAATAATAGTGGTGAATGGGCAGATGCGATGACGGAATTTAATGGTGCAACGTATGACGATTTAAGCGGTGGAAGACGACAAGCAAATCCAAAGCCACCACAGGGAGCGACATACGTTTCATATGAAATAGTACTGCCGAAAAACAACAACACAGTAACCGTAAATGAAAGAAAAGTGGCGGATAAGCAGTTTGCGGGACGAGATTTAACCGAAAATTGGCTTGACCATGTTTGGATTGATATGGCAAGTTTAACAGATGAAAACAAAGAAAATATCTTAACTTCATATAAGCGTGACGAAAATGGTAATATAATGAAGGAAACCACGTCGACAGGTGAAGAAAAACTTGTAATAGACGATATGGCTACAAATCTTAACTTTGAAAAATGGAACGGCAATATGCCTGCAAATTGGGAATTTGTTGGAAGTGGCTCGCCTACATTTAAGAAGGAAGATTTGCCGAATTACAAAAAAGAGGGTTCGTATTCACTAAAAATGATGAATAATAATGTTAGCGATGAGGCGGCGATTCGCTATACTGACCCGAATTATAATGCTAAATCTGGAATCCCTGCTAACTATATGTTTCCAATAAAAGTGGATAATAATGGGGTCCCTGTACCACTTGACAAGGAAAAGAGCATAAGTCTTAACCTTTCGGTTAAGCAGGACGGTGTGCTTGATGGGTTTAATCAGCTTAGACCTATAGATGGTTTACGTGTAATCGTTAAATTTTACGACAAAGATGGAAAGCTAACCACAAACGGCAAAAAAATAGCAGGTGCATATGGAAACTTTACTCAAACCGAAAACACCTATAACGCACCTTTTAACTATCGTGCAAACGGAAATCAAAGACCGAATGTCGGCGATGCTTTGGCGTATATGGTTACAGGCGACAAGACATATGCAGAAAAGATAAAATATTCGCTCCTTACTGTGTTAAACGATTTTGCGTGTTCATCAGAAATTAATGAAGCGACAAATGATGAAGCAAACGCTCGTGGAGAAGTTCAACTAGGTCGTCAACTATCAGTTATGCTTGGAATGTATGCGATGATAGAGGATGCGAATGTTTTTACCCCTGAAGAATTCGAAACTTTTAAAAAGCTTGTAGATGTGATGATTGAATATTGCACAAGCAAGCGTGACCATACAATTTATCCAGATGAGCAATATGTAAATAGTAACTGGTATGTTGATATGTTTTTAGGAGCGTCGCTTGCGTCTATGGCATTGCGTGAACCTGACCCTAATAATCCGGGTATGATGAGACCGGCAACATATAACGGAAAACAATTAATGGACAATGCGGAGTGGTTTATGCGGAATACTTTAGAGCATTCTATAGCGGAATCAGGGGCGTATTCAGAGTCTTTACGTTATTTTTGGGCTTCGTATTCACGTGTTATGACGGCGGCTAAAGCCTATGCAAACAACCTTAATGATAACTGGTTTAAAACAACAAAGTTGCCACTATTGTTTGATTATGGTGTGCAAACACAGACCACGCCATATGAATATATTGACGGAAAGATTTCATCACCAACGTTTGGAGATACTACAATAAAAGAGGGAACTGTTGGTATGGCAATGCTTGGGCAATATTTTCAGACTGTAGCAGAAGTTAATCCTGCTTTAGGAATGCAGATGATGGAAACGTGGAAGCGTGCAGGGTCGCCTGTTGGACGTGATGCAGAAGGTGTTGATTATTCTGTTTTCTTCCTACCTCTTGAAAGTGAAAACCCCACAAACATACCACTTGAACTCACCTCAACCGATTATTATCATCAGGCAAGTCCGATTATGATGAGAAATAATTACAAGCGGGATAATGAGACTTTGGTTGTTCCTGTATCTTCCACAATCGACCTAAACCATGGACACGAAGACCAAGGCTCGTTTACCATGTTCAAATATGGCTCGTTCTTAGTTGTAGATACAAGTGTTGAAAATTATTGGGACAGTGGCTCTAAATATGTTTATTTATCATCTAGTAACCATTCGTGCTTAACATTTTATAATGATGGCATTGAACCAATTCGTGAAAATGAGCAGATGTCAAATCATATGTCTACAGCAAATGTAACCCTTGACGCTGTTGGCGGAGGTGTAAGTAAGCTCCGTGAATCTTCATACAATGATATGGTAGATAAAGTTAAGATTGAAATAAAGCCTTTAAGCGGCGGCGGAAACCATTTCAGAAATTTGGCTTTGGTAAAGGGAATGGACGCTGTAGTTATATGGGATCAGATTGTAGACAATTCCGCATACAGTCAATTTAACCTTCCAACTGCTTCCGTTAAAACTACAATCGACCCTGTTGCACGAAAGACAAACGCAATCGGACACTATAACTATAATTTAGAGACTACCACATTATTGCCTAAAGATTCAGCAATTATATATGACACAATGCGTGCGGCAAACGTTGTACCATACATTGATGGAAAAGAAATACCTACAATTGATGTTATGCGTAGTATTTCAGCAAGCGGTGGTGAAAATCACTTAAATGTTGTGTATCCTTATGAAAAGGGTAGCACAGGCGTTACGACACAAGAACTTCAAACAGGCAACGCAAATGTTGTTATGTATAAGATTGTTGACCCAAAAGGCGTTAGTGCTACTGTGGTTTGTAACAATTCAAAAAGCGTTGAAAATATCGCTTTAAACGG
>JAVXFE010000163.1:0-4841 GCA_036658075.1 Oscillospiraceae bacterium | reverse complement strand
TTATAATGGCGAGATTGCAGCGGTTGAATCCTTGAAAATCAACACCGAACAATATGCGTATATTGTTGGGGTTTCTAAGCCAAACGGGCTTTCGGAAAATGTGTCAATAAAACTTTTTACAGGTGATGGAAATATTAAAATTTTAGATATGACCGATAAAGTATATATAGATGATGATTATGGAAAGGCATATGAGATTATAACTAAAAAGCTCTTTAAAAATGGAGTGTTTGTCCCACAGTTGGTAGAGTACGAAACCAGAAGTGACGGAAAGGTTAATCGCCTTACACATGATACAAAACTTCAATATTCGGGTTATGATGACAAGAAAAATGAACTAGAAACTATTAGATATAAGCGTCGGTCGCAAACTTTCCTTGGAAAGATAGATATCGAAAATTCCACTGCGATTTTTATTATTCCACGTTCGTTAGAAGATAAAGAATTTTCAATTGGAACGGCAAATTACTTTGAAAATGACGAGGATTATTGTATCGAGGCATATAAAAAAGATGATGGAGATATAGTGTCTGATGTGATAATCATTTATGTGAATGATGCAGTAAAAAGTGAATATACCGACGATTTTGTAGCTGTACAAGATGTCGTGAGTGGTATTAACGATGATGGCGATATTGTGGAACGGCTAAAATGTTTAAGAAACGGTAAAGAAGTTACTTATGATTCTAAAGAAATTGGAGTTTTAAAAGATGTTTCCAGCGGCGATTTAATACAAATAAATGTTTCGACAAATGGAATATTATTAGATTTTAAAAAAGTCTATGATATGAAAAGTGATGAGCTTTTAACTGAGAACCCAACGGGGGTGTATAACTCTAAATTTCGTCTTATAAAAGGAAATGTGTGGAATGTTAACGATGGAAGGATTTCTATAACTACGGAGGAATTCACAAATTCTGTCCCAAATATTCTAGAAAATCATACGGCGAGCCTTTATAAGATTTATAAATACGATAGTGAAAAGGATACCGTTAAAAGTGGAAATATACGTGATATAAATGGACGAAAAAACACAGGAGGAAAATATTCACGAGTGATTGTTAGTACATCTTGGGGGGACCCGATGTCCATTTATATTATTGATTGATGGGAGGGAAAGTGATGGCGAGCTTTGTAAGCAAAGAACCCGTGATACGAAAACACGGAAAACTTATAAAAAATATTTATAGAGATAGGCACTTGTATTTAATGCTAGTACCATTTCTAATAATTTACATAATGTTTATGTATAGACCAATGTGGGGATTACAAATTGCCTTTAAAGATTATAACCTTTATCAGGGAATCTCAAAAAGTGCATGGGTTGGACTTGAACATTTTAAGACATTTTTGGAAAGTCCATATTTTTTAAGAACTTTGAAAAATACATTGTTGATTAATTTATATAGTCTGGTTTTTGGATTTCCCATGCCTATTATACTAGCACTTATGATTAATGAAGCTAGAAGCAAAAAGTTTCAAAAGCTTGTGCAGACTGTTACATATGTTCCAAATTTTATATCCATTGTGGTAGTTGCAGGAATGGTAATTAATTTCTTATCTCCATCAAGCGGTATTGTAAATATTCTTATTGAAAAAATGGGTGGTAGTAGAGAATACTTTTTAACTAAACCCGAATATTTCAGGGGGATTTTTACAATTATGAATATTTGGAAGGATACCGGCTTTAACACTATTATATATATTGCGGCGTTATCGGCAATAGATATGCAATTATACGAAGCGTGCGTAATCGACGGTGGAGGAACATGGAGGAAGCTTTGGCACGTTACGCTTCCTGGGATTTTACCGACCATTGTAATTATGCTAATACTAAAGATTGGCTCTCTTCTTGATGTTGGATATGAATCCATAATCCTTCTATACCAACCGTCAACATACGAAACGGCAGATGTTATTAGTAGTTATGTCTATCGTACAGGACTACAAGAAGGAAATTATGGATTAGGTGCGGCGGTAGGTCTTTTTAATTCGGCGGTTGCACTCGTTTTAGTTTTTATTTCAAATTACATAAGTAAGAAGCTTACGAATACGGGGATTTGGTGAGAGGATGATAATTATATGAAAACAACATTTATGGAAAAAGTTTTTGGGGCGGTGAATTATTTTTTACTTTCGCTTGTTGTGTTAATTACACTTTATCCGCTTGTGTATGTATTTTCGGCCTCAATAAGTTCTTCAAGTGCCGTTATAAGTGGTGAAGTGATATTGTTTCCAAAGGAGGTTACTTTGGATGCATATCGGTCGGTCTTGTCCGAACCAAACATTTGGACAGCGTATGCGAATACAATATTTTATACGGTGGTTGGAACAGCGGTAAGTATGCTATTTACAATTTTAGGGGCATATGCACTTTCGAAGAAACGTCTTTGCGGACGAACGTTTTTTTCGTTCTTTATAGCTTTTACAATGTGGTTTAATGCCGGAATTATACCACTTTATCTAACGTTTAGAGATTATGGCCTTTTAAACACGCGTACTGGAATTATACTTGGGTTTGCGTGTAATACATTTAATGTAATATTGCTTAGGACTTTCTTTCAATCTATTCCTGACGCTTTGGAAGAAGCGGCGAATATTGACGGAGCTAACGATTGGGAGATTCTCTTTAAAGTTTATTTACCGTTATCACTTCCATCGTTAGCAACAGTTGGATTGTTTTATGCGGTGAGTCGCTGGAATGGATATTTTTGGTCTATGATATTGCTAACAGATGACATGAAAATACCGCTTCAAGTTTTATTAAAGAAAATGATTGTAGAAATGAGTGTTAGTGAGCAAGGTGCAGGAGATAGTTTTGCAACATTTTCTAAAGAAACCTTCATTTATGCCACAATTGTTGTGTCCGTCATTCCTATGCTTGCGGTATATCCATATATACAAAAATACTTTGTAAAAGGAATGATGGTAGGTTCAGTTAAAGGATAGAAACTAATTTAAAAATATATATTTAGGGGGTATAGTAATGAAAAAACAAGTAGTATCTATAATATTAGCATGTGGGGTTTTTATGGGATGTCTGAGTGGTTGTGGTGGAAAGACTAGCGGAAACACCGGAGGTGGCGTTGCAAATGATGGAAAAGTTAGTGATAAACCAATTGAATTAACTATTTTTCAATACGAGAAAAAACCATTTGATAATGATTTCCCGGTATTTAAAAAAGCGGCAGAAATGACAAATGTAAGTCTTAAAAGCGTGCTTTCAAAAAGCACATCAGATAAGGCACAAGCGTTTAATTTAATGATGGCATCCGGTGAAATTGCTGACATTGTAGCCTTTAATTCAAGAGAAGATTATTTTAAATACGGAAAACAAGGGGCGTTTGCTCCGCTTAATGAATTAATAGAAAAATATGCACCGAACATAAAAAAGTACTTTGATGAAAATCCAGATGTACGCAAGTTTGCCACAGCTACAGATGGTAATATTTACTTTATTCCATTTACGCCTGACGGAATAGTAGCACAAGGCTGGTTTGTTAGAAAAGACTGGCTTGATACGCTCGGGCTTAAAGAGCCAACGAGTGTAGACGAATATTATAACGTTTTAAAAGCGTTTAGAAATGGTGATCCTAACGGAAATGGTAAGGCGGATGAAATCCCATATTTTAATCGCAACGCAAGTGCTGGTTGGGAAGAGAGTGTATCAAGCCTTTATATTTTTTGGGATGCGTATAAATCGTGGCATGTTCGTGATGGGAAAATAGTATACGGACCAACGGAACCGCAATATAAGACAGCTATTGAAAATATATCTAAATGGTATAGCGAAAAATTAATTGACCCAGAAATATATACACGTGGTAATAAAGCTAGGGATATACTTTTAGCAGATAATACAGGCGGTTCTACACACGATTGGTTTGGAAGTACCGCACAATTAAATGATACATTAAAGGATAAAAATCCAGGTCTAAACTTTGTAGCTATGGCACCTCCATCAGGAGTGGAAGGAACTCGCCGTGCAAAAGTTCAAGCGGATGGATGGGGAATTTCAAGCCAATGCAAGAATTTAGAAGAAGCTATAAAATATTTTGATTTTTGGTTCACAGAAGACGGAAGACGACTTATGAATTTTGGAATTGAAGGCGAAGAATATGATATGGTCGATGGAAAACCTAAATTTAGAGAAAGTGTAGTAAAAGGAGAAAAACCGGCTCTTGATATTCTTCAAGGTATTGGTGCACAGATGTTTTTAGGATATCATCAAGACTTTGAATATGAAAAGCAATGGCTAAATCCGATTGCACTAAAGGGCATAGAGGAATACACCGAAAAGAATTATCCTGCTGAACAATTCCCAGTCCTTAATTTTACAGATGAAGAGGAAAAAGAAATTAAAAATATCATGGGTGCCATAGATACATATCGTGATGAAATGACACAAAAATGGGTATTGGGCGGAGAAAATTTAAATGATGGTTTTGGGAAATTTAATGAGACTATACAGCAAATGAAAATAGAAAAAGCAACTTCTATTATGCAAGCAGCATACGATAGGGACATAAAAAAATAAATAAAAATAAGGGGGATTTTGGCATGAAAAGAATTTTAGCTATTTTGTGTAGTGTAACCATGATGATTTCTGTTTTTATTGCAATTGATATCACGGCATTTTCGGCGGAAACAGATGTGATTTCTAGGATTGATTTTAGTGATTGGACAAATAAAGGCGATGGCACAGCGCAGGAAAAAGCAAACTGGTGGTTTGGAAACACAAATAAAAATGGTTCATATGCGAAAATTTTAGATGATGGCGGAAATAAAGTCCTTGATTTGAAGTCTACCGTAGGCGGAGATGTAATGTTTGGTAAAGACGG
>JAVXFE010000162.1:0-4883 GCA_036658075.1 Oscillospiraceae bacterium | reverse complement strand
TATTCCGTTAAGAGACTCATTTCCCGTTTTTGACATAATCAAAATGTTAAACAACACAACAATAGCCGTGAATGTCCAAAAAATCAGATTGGTACATTTTTTTGAAAATCTAAAATTGTTCATAGGAAAGTAGCACAAACAACAAAGCAACAAGATGATTATAAAACGAGAGCTTACCAAAATTCCATTCATTTTTCACCCGACTCCTTTCCAAATACATAATCGAAATATGCCTTTTTTGCTTCGGATTGATATGTTCTTGAAATTTTAATAATTTTTCCGTTTGTTAGATGAAAATCCTCACCACAAATGCTATTTACACATGCAACATTTAAAAGATAACTTTTGTGACAGCGTAAAAAGCCGTGAGCAAGCAGATACGGCTCATAATCAGACAATTTCCCTATCATGGTAATTTCCCTGTTTTCGTTTAGATAAAAAGTAATTTTTTTTAGATTACTCTCTATGCAAATAATATTAGATATCAAAATTTTCGTTTCAGTGCGTTCATAATTCACCGTAATATAACGCTTTTTCGGTTTTTATTTGTAAACCGTTTTAATGTCTCATGAAGCCTATTTTTATCTATCGGTTTTAATATGTAATCAAACGCAAGCACACGATAGCTTAAAACGCCAAATTCTTCGCTTGTCGAAACAAAAACAATCGGCGTTTCGGTATCACTTTCACGTATTTTCGCCGCCGTATCGATTCCGTTTATTTCCGGCATAAGAATATCTAAAAAGATAAAGTCGAATTTCACCTTTTTGTGTGCTTCTATTAAATCATTTCCATTTTCAAATTCCGCAACGGAACTATTTTTCAAAAAACACGAAAGTGATTCTTTTAACTTTTCACGTTCCTGCGCCAAATCATCACAGATTGCTATTTTCATATCTTCTGTCTCCTTTTTAGGATTGATTGGTTTTGCACTCGATGTATCGCACAGGAACGCCAAAACAGACCTCTCCATTGCAAATAGTATACTACAGAATTCCTAAATTTGCAACAAAAAAATTATTATACCACTTATTCTACCGCTAGCCGTATTGTAACAATCTCAAATGGTTTTACATTTACTTTAACTTTATTATCTTTAACGACTAAATCACCTAAATCATTTTCGCTTAAATCGCATAGTTTTGCATAATTTAAGTTTATGCCAAATTCAAGTTCAGCAGTCGTTCTTATACCTTGATTGTCATAAAGTCTTACGATAATATCGTCGCTGTCTTCTGCCTTTTTCACTGACTCAACCACAATATTTTCACGGTTAATATTCACAAAACTATAGCTTTCTTTTGCATGTCCATCTTGCTTTTCTATATTCATGGCTATCATTTTATTGTTTAATTTATATCCCTCTTTTGCAACGTTCGCAGTTCTATGATTGCCGTCGTGAGGATAAATTGAATATGTAAATTCATGCATACATTTATCGGCATCAGGATTTGGATATGTTGCAGATTTAAGCCATGTTAAACTCATCTTATTTCCTAATATATCATATCCATATTTGCAGTCATTTAATAAACTTACCCCATAATTTGGCTCGGACAAATCAGCAAATTTATGAGCGCAAACCTCAAACTTCGCCCTATCCCAACTCGTATTTCTATGCGTTGGACGCTCAACGGTTCCATATTGCACATCATATGTAGCAAAGTTTGTCATAATATCAACATTAAAATCAACCTTTACCATTATATGATCTTCTTTCCAATCGATTTTAGTATCAAAATCAATCCTTTTCGTGTGTGGTGCAAGGAGTATTTTTTGGGTTATAATAGAATTTTGGAATCTTCTTATTACTAAAAATCCCTTTACATCTCCAAGGTCAATTATTTCTACATTTTCCAGATTATCAATCGTCCAAGATTTTTGGGTATAATATTCGCTAATCTCCCATGCATCCCACGCCCTCGGGAAGTCCTCATATGCAACAATTTTATTACTTACACCGTTTAAAATTTCCCTTTTGTTTTGCTTGTCAAATATGCTTATTATCTGCATTTTTTCATCAAACTTCACTATAATGCTGTCATTTTCAAGAATATTTTCATGCACCAAAGCCTCGGCGTTTTGAGAAATATTTTTCACTACTTTATATCCCATAGAGGGAATGTCTTTTACATAAACCTGTGTTCCATCAACGTCAATAATGTCACTATTTTCAAACGAATTCGGGTTAAAAACCAATATTCCGCCATCTGTTTTAATATCATTTTTGATGTTATTCAGATTATCCGCTAAAATACTATTACATGTATTAAACATTTTAGCATATGAAATATCGCTTTCGTCATAAACTTCCTTAATAGACGACCCCGGAATAATATCATGAAACTGATTAACAAGGAGAATTTCCCATGCATCATTTATCTCTTTTTGTGGATATTTGTAATTATTCAAGGCTAAATTCACACTTGATAAAAATTCAATATTCCTAAATAAAAATTCGCCTTTTCTGTTATTTCTTTTATTCTTTGCTATTGATGTATACGTCCCACGATGAAGTTCAAGATAAAGTTCACCGACCCATTTTGGCACGTTTTTATTAGTACAGCTTTCTTTTAATCTTCTAATAAAATTAGTTGCCGTATCAACTTTTGCTTTTGGACATCCAATAATTCCTTTATCTAATCTTCGTCCATATTCAAGCATTTTAGAGGTAGGACCTCCGCCTCCGTCACCATATCCAAAAGTTATCATACTTTCGTTATTTAATTCCTTATTTTGATATCTCTCCCATGCTCCCGCTACTTGGGCAGGGGTTAAATCCGCCACATACGTTGTGTACCTAACCGGCTTTTTACCACGAAATTTATCCTGGGCTGTTAAGAAATATGAAAAAATTTCACTTCCATCAATTCCTTGCCACATGAAGGTGTCGTTTGGCATTTGATTTGTTTCATTCCAGCTTATTTTTGAAGTAACAAAAGTATCAACGCCACTTTTTAGCAAAATTTGCGGAAGTGCGGCAGAATATCCAAAAACATCAGGAAGCCACAACATTTTGCAGTCCACATCAAATTCTTTCTTAAAAAATCTTTTTCCATATAAGAGTTGGCGAACCAAACTTTCGCCGCTCGCTAAATTACAATCCGCCTCAACCCACATTGCACCTTCAACTTCAAATCTTCCGTCTTTAACGAGCTTCTTAACTTTCTCGTATAATTTTGGGGCGTCCTCTTTTACAAATTTGAACAAAACAGCCTGTGATGACATAAACTTATATTCCGGATACCTCTCCATAAGCTTCACAACGGTCGAAAAGGTTCGAACAACTTTTTCACGAGTTTGTGCAACAGTCCAAAGCCATGCAATGTCAATATGTGTATGTCCGATACAAATTGTTGTAACATTCGATTGATTATGATGCTTTTCATATAAGTTAATTTTTAAAAATTCTATAGCTTTTTTTATTGATGCGTTAAACTCTACAGATTGAGGCTTTCTGAGATCTAAAAGATTTACGGTATCGTTTAAAGCCTCCAACGTTTTTATATATTCATAATCGTCTGTATCCAAAAAATCGCAGATTTCTAACGGAACTTTCATATCATAATATAAAGTTTCGCACGCACGGTTTATTGTATTAAATGAAGGAATAAATTCCAAAAGTCCTTCTTTCGTCCCCGTATATGCGTACAAATATATCTCATATTCTCCCGCTTTTTCAAGCAATAATGTGGTATGATTTGTATCAAGCGCCTGTACAATTTCGCCATTTAAATATACTATAAATTGCGGATTATCTGCATCCCATTCTCCTTCTCTTCCTGTCTTTAATGAGAATTCAACATCATCTGTATTTGTCACAATCTTTTTATAAAACCAATAGTGACAATCCTTTTTTCCGCCCCAACGCTCACCGGGTTTAACTTCCTTAAAATTGCAATCAATTTTAGGTAAAACATTATCCGTTTTATATGGCGTTTCGGCACAAACAAATCCCGAAATCGGCGTACTTTCGACTATAATATGTGAAAATAACTCTTTTAAAATAACTGATACTCTATCATATTTAAACATATTCTTCCTCACTTTATTTAGCTTTATTTATGAATTTTTTAAAGTGCCAATATCCACTTTGGACTTTTTCTATTTTGTCGTCTATAACCACCCTCGCCTCGGTTCCGAACGGGACGTTTATATATAGGTGAAAAATTCCATATCTTTTGTTCCAGCGTACGTTTATTTCGCCATATGGTGTGTCGACATTTGCCGTCATTGAGGTTAAATCCTTTGGCACATACGGCATGACATCAAAGGTTTTATACCCCTTTGACGTGGGCGATACGCCTGCTATGTACCGATAAAACCAATAGCTTACCGCACCGTACATAGGGTGGTTATGAGAATTCATGCCATCATTTTTCTTTAGCTCAAACCTTTCCCAAACCGTGGTTGCTTCATTCTGAATCATAAATCCCAATGATGGATATTTTTCATTTGTGATTAATTTCCACGCCGTGTCTACAAATCCAAATTTAGTCAAAACATCAAACAGGTATCGAGTGGTTAAATTTCCTGTTGTTATCATAAGATTAGAATCTATTAAATCTTGATTTAATTTTTCCGCCATAGGTTTTTCCATATCTTTTGGCAATATTTCTAGCCACAATGCAAATGCAATCGACCCCTGTGAGTTTGTAGAAACCGTTAAGGTTTCTTTATTAACCCATTTTTTGTTAAACGCTTCTTTTATGTTGTCTGCAAGCTTTTTATAGAGCTTTTCATCGTCTGTATTTTTTAATATTCCCGCAAACTCGCTCATAATTTTCGCTTGGAAATATAAATATCCCGTTGACATAAACTTTCCATCTGTCAACGCCGAACACGCCGCCTCATCTTTTAAATATCCGCTATGTTCATCTGTA
>JAVXFE010000161.1:0-4887 GCA_036658075.1 Oscillospiraceae bacterium | reverse complement strand
GATGGATATGTTCAAATTTCTAAAATATTTGAAGAAACTGCTGCAAACGAAAAAGAACATGCTGAATTATGGTTTAAGCTTTTGCATGATGGCATAGCGGATACGGCTACAAATTTACTTGACGCTGCTAATGGCGAAAACTATGAATGGACTGATATGTACGCTACTTTTGCAAAGGAAGCAGAAGAAGAGGGCTTTGAAAAAATCGCTTTCTTATTTTCTGAAGTTGCAAAAATCGAAAAAGAGCATGAAGAAAGATATCGTAAACTTTTAGCTAATGTTAACAGCAAAACCGTATTTTCTAAAGATGGAGACGCTATTTGGCAATGTTCAAACTGTGGACATATAGTTATTGGAAAAGCGGCACCTGAAATTTGCCCGGTATGTGATCATCCACAAGCTTATTTTCAATTAAAAGCTGAAAATTACTAAAATAAATAGAAAATGCAGAAAATCAAGCCTATACACGTTGCTAAAGCGACGAAGTCCTCGATTTTCTGCATTTTTTTAATATTATTATATTATGTGACTTAAAGATATAAAAAGCCGTCACCACTTTTGTGATGACGGCATTTTATTAAGCATAACGCTTTTGGAGGAGAGGATGGGATTTGAACCCACGGAGCGAATAAACGCTCACAGCATTTCCAATGCTGCGCCTTCGACCACTCGACCACCTCTCCAAATTTAAACACGCTCATATATTCTAGCATATATTTTATAAGATTGCAATAGTTTTTTTGTCTAAATTCATAAATTTTTAAATTCTTTTGAGATTTTCCAAAATTTGATTTGCTAAAATCGGCTAAATAATGTATAATGTAGCTATATGTTTTTAAGCTTTAATAAATGCCTTAATTAAAGAGGTGGCTTGGAAAGGAAAACGGTTATTATTATGGAGATGTTCCACGATTCGCAGTATCTAAAATACAGAAATCCATTTGGTGCAGTACAAACAGAAACTGCCGTTAAACTTGGACTTAAAATTATAAATGCTACAAAACCTATAAAAGTTGAAGTAAGATTATGGATAAACGGAGTTGAACATTTATCCGATATGACGGAGACTACATATTGTGGTGATGAATATTTTTACACTATTGATATTGATACTCCGAAAGTATCAACATTAGTATGGTATTATTTTGTTGCAACAACAGAAGATAGAAGTTATTATTATTCTAATAATAAAGAAAATTTAGGCGGAGTAGGCGAGATGACCGAATTTCCTACTAATAATAGCTATCAAATCACGGTCTATGATAAAAGTTATAAGACCCCGGATTGGTTTAAGAATAAAATCATGTACCAAATTTTCACCGACCGTTTTTATGGTGAACATGAAGGAGAAATTCCTAAAAAACGTGACGAATATGTCACTCATCATGATTGGTATGCCCCACTTTCCTTTAATGACCACCCATATGAAAAGGGTCCTGCTTGTAATGATTTTTATGGCGGAAATCTCAAAGGGATTATTAAAAAACTTCCATATTTAAAAGATCTCGGAATTGGCGTTATTTATTTAAATCCTGTGTTTGATGCATACTCGAATCATAAATATGACACGGCTGATTATAAAACGATTGACCCAATGTTTGGAACAAACGAAATCTTTGAAGAACTTTGTCAAAAAGCAGAAGACGTGGGGATAAGAATAATCTTAGATGGAGTTTTTTCGCATACCGGTGCAGATAGTATTTATTTTAATAAGTATAAAAATTATGGCAATGGCGGCGCATATAATGACCCGGGTTCTCAATATAGAAGCTGGTATCAGTTTACAAAATATCCTGAATATAAGAGTTGGTGGGGGTGTAATAATCTTCCAAATGTCAATGAGATGAATGAAGGATATCTTGATTATATTCTCCGTGATGACGATGCGGTAATTAAAAAATGGTTGCGTCATGGTGCTTTTGGTTGGCGTTTAGATGTTGCTGATGAGCTTCCTGATAAGTTTATAAAAATATTGCGAAAAGAAGTGAAGAAAGCCAACCCCGAAGCGGTTATAATTGGCGAAGTTTGGGAGGATGCATCGAACAAGCGTTCGTATGATGTCCCCCGTGAATATTTATTCGGTGACGAGCTGGATAGCGTTATGAACTATCCGTTTAAGCATAACGTTGTAGCCTTTTTACTTGGAACTATTAACGCTAAAGGTCTTAATAAGCGTATGATGTCGCTTGTTGAAAATTATCCAAAAGAAGCCTTGTATTCACTTATGAACATTGCGGGGACACATGATACCTTGCGAATTAAAACGGCAATGGGCGAGATGACCGAAGATTGTGGAACTGCAAAACTTTCATCGGGCGGAGAAAAATTAGCAACGCATCGTGTTAAAATAATGGCGTTTATCCAAATGACTTTTTTTGGAGTTCCATGTATTTATTATGGTGATGAGGTTGGAATGCAGGGCGGAAAAGACCCGTTTAATCGTGGAACTTATCCATGGAGAAATATTGATCCGGATTTGCAAAGTTGGTATAAAACATTGGCAAATATTCGAAACACAAACAGCTGTTTGCGATGCGGTGAATTTTTACCGTTGCTTGCTGAAGATGATGTGTACGTTTATGCTAGATATAATAATATGGGAAAAAATGCGTTTGGGAAAAAGACAGATAACGGCGTTATGATTTGTGCCGTTAATAGAAGCTTTGAAACGCAAAAAATAGAGGTAAACTTAACGTCACTTGGCGTAAAAGCTCTTATAGATATGCAAACAGGTAAAAAAATACCGCTTGATTATATGGGCGTTTTAAAAATAGAAATTATGCCTCTTGGGTGTATTCTTTTGTCAAAAGCTTAAAAATACACGATATTATTTAAATTTTATTAGGCGTTACAATTTATCAATAGTTTTTATCTAATTTTAAGTGAATTTTTAATTGTTAAAGCCTTGACAAAGTTATCTTTTTTCTGTAAAATAGTATGAATATAAGTGATTTGAAGTTTGTTAGATATTTACAATAGTATTTATAATGAAAGGGTTGATAAACATGGGCATGACACTTGCACAAAAAATATTAAAAAATCATCTTGTTTGCGGCGAAATGGTTGCGGGTGAAGAAATTGGAATTAAAATTGACCAAACACTTACCCAAGATGCTACCGGAACAATGGCGTATCTTGAATTTGAGGCTATGGGTGTTCCTCGTGTTAAAACGGAATTATCGGTTGCGTATATTGACCACAACACCTTACAAAGTGGCTTTGAAAATGCAGATGACCATAGATTTATAGGAAGTGTTTGTAAAAAACACGGAATACGTTTTTCGCGTCCAGGCAATGGAATTTGCCACCAGGTTCACCTTGAAAGGTTTGGAGTACCCGGGAAAACTTTAATTGGTTCTGATAGTCATACGCCTACAGGCGGTGGTATCGGAATGATTGCCATGGGTGCCGGTGGTATGGACGTTGCTGTTGCTATGGGCGGCGGTACATATTATATTACATGTCCTAAAATCGTTAAAATAAATCTTACCGGTTCCTTAAAATCGTGGGTTGCGGCTAAAGACGTTATTCTTGAAGTTCTAAAACGCCTTTCTGTTAAAGGTGGAGTTGGAAAAATTATTGAATACTGTGGTGATGGCGTTGCTACGTTGTCCGTGCCAGAGCGTGCTACAATTACAAATATGGGTGCTGAACTCGGTGCTACTACATCTATATTCCCATCTGACGAAACCACGCATGCGTTTTTAAAGGCTCAAGACCGTGAAGATGCTTATGTTCCGATGACTGCAGATTCAGATGCGATATATGATGAAGTTGTTGAAATAAATTTAAGTGAACTCGTTCCACTTGCGGCGTGTCCACATTCACCAGATAATGTTAAATCTGTTGCTGAAATAGGAAATATAAAAATTGACCAAGTTTGTATTGGTTCATGTACAAATTCATCACTTGCGGATATGCTTAAAGTTGCACATATTTTAAAAGGGAAAACCGTGCATCCTGATGTTTCGCTATCTATTGCACCCGGCTCAAAGCAGGTTTTAAACATGCTTGCAGAGAACGGAGCTTTAGCTGATATGATTTCTGCTGGTGCAAGAATTTTAGAAAGTGCCTGCGGACCGTGTATCGGAATGGGACAATCTCCTAATTCGAAAGGGATTTCACTTAGAACTTTTAATCGTAATTTTGAAGGACGTTCAGGGACAAAAGATGGACAAATTTATCTTGTATCACCCGAAATGGCGGCGGCGTCTGCTTTGGCGGGTGTCCTTACTGACCCTAGAGATTTAGGCGATATGCCTAAGTTTGAATTACCTGAAGTTTTTGCTATAAACGACAATATGATTGTCAAGCCTGTCAAGGCAGAAGATATGGATAGCGTTGAAGTTTTAAGAGGTCCGAATATAAAACCTTTCCCTGTTTCTGAACCTTTACCTAATATAATAGAAGCAAAATGTAGCCTTAAAGTTGGCGATAATATCACAACAGACCATATTATGCCTGCAGGTGCAAAGATTTTACCGTTGCGTTCTAATATTCCTAAGATTTCTGAATTCTGTTTTGCGGTTTGTGATGAAAAATTTCACGATAGAGCTTTAGAACTTGGAAAAAGCATAATTGTTGGTGGTTCCAATTATGGACAAGGGTCATCACGTGAGCATGCGGCGTTGGCACCGTTATATCTTGGAGTAAAAGCGGTTATTGTAAAATCGTTTGCACGCATACATATGGCAAACTTGATTAATGCTGGAATTATTCCTATGACATTTGCCAATGAGGCGGATTTTGATAAGATTGACCAAATGGATGAATTGTCAATAAAAGATGTTGTCGACCAAATTAACAGCGATAACACTGTTAAGATTACGAATGTTACAAAGAATTTCACATTCGATGTAGTAGTAGATTTGTCTGATAGACAAAAAG
>JAVXFE010000160.1:0-4889 GCA_036658075.1 Oscillospiraceae bacterium | reverse complement strand
TAGAAAAGGTTGTCATAACAAAAGAATGCATAGCGGATAAAGTTAATCCAAATATAACTTACAATACCAATAGAAAACCAATAAAAAGAAAACATAGCAATGTTGGTTCTGTAAAAGATAATAAGTCTGTTAGTTAATTTAAAAGAGCAGGCAAATTGCCTGCTCTTTTAAATTAATTCAAGAACGAAGGAATTTTATGAAAAGAAAAATAATAATTTTAATCCTGATTTTATCAATATTTTCATTAAGTGCATGTGGTGTGCGTTTGAATAAAACCGAATATTCTGAAAAGCAAAAAATCAATGTTGTAAGTACTATTTTCCCTTCGTATGATTATGTGCGAGAAATAAGCAAGGGGTGCAATGTTGAACTAAAAATGCTTTTAAAACCAGGAACTGAAAGTCATTCGTATGAACCATCACCAAATGATATTGTTACAATACAAAATTGTGATGTCTTTATTTATAATGGTGGTGAATCCGACGTATGGGTGGATTATATTTTAGAAACAGTAGATAATCCTAATATGAGAGTTATTAAATTGATGGATTGCGTTAAAAAGGTAGAAGAAGTAGCGATCGATGGAATGCATGTTCATGAGAATAATAGTAGCAATGAAGAAACAGAATATGATGAACATGTTTGGACATCTCCGCTTAATGCTATAGAAATTGTAAAAAACATAACTAATACTTTGATTGAAATAGATCCCCAAAATTCGGAAATATACAATAAAAATTCAAAAGATTATATTTCTGAACTTCTAAATTTGGATAATAAAATTCGTGATATTATAAAAAATTCTAAAAAAGATACGCTTATATTTGGAGATAGATTTCCATTTAGGTATTTTACGGATGAGTATGGACTTAAATATTTTGCTGCTTTTCCAGGATGCAGCAGCGAGTCCGAACCAAGTGCAAAAACTATAGCATTTTTAGTGGACAAAATTAAAAACGAGAACATTTCATATGTTATGTATACTGAATTTAGCAATCACAAAATTGCGGATACTTTAGCTTTAGAAACCGGTGCTAAAATTGTACGCTTTCATTCATGTCATAATATTTCAAAAATGGATATGGATAACGGGGTTACATATATCGATTTAATGGAAGAAAATTGTAAAATACTTAGAGAGGCGTTGTCATAATATGTCACTTATTTCATGTAAAAATTTGACGCTCAGTTATGAGGGGTTTGTAGTTTTAAAAGATTTAACTTTTAATGTAAATCAAGGAGAATATGTTTGCATTGTTGGAGAAAATGGTTCTGGTAAAAGCACATTAATTAAAGCACTATTAAGATTAAAAACGCCTACAAGCGGAATTGTTGAATTTGGAGAAGGTTTAAAGCAAAATGAAATTGGATATGTTGCTCAAAAAACAGATATCCAAAAAGATTTCCCAGCTTCTGTCATGGAAGTAGTATTATCAGGTTGCTTAAATCGGAAAATTTTTAAACCATTTTACACAAAACAGGAAAAACTTAAAGCGGAAAATGCACTCGAAACCTTAGGAATTTCTGCACTTTCAAAAAAATGTTTTCGAGACTTATCAGGTGGGCAACAACAACGTGTGCTTTTGGCAAGAGCAATGTGCGCAACAAAGCGACTTTTTTTATTGGATGAACCAGTTACCGGATTGGATGCGTTGGCTACAACGGAATTTTTTGAACTTGTAAAAAAAATGAACAATGAACTTGGTATAACAATAATAATGGTTTCTCATGATATTCATTGCGCCGTTAAATACTCCGACCGCATACTGCATTTAAATAACGATTCTATATTTTTTGGAGAAACCTCTAACTATATAAAAAGCGAACTAGGTAAAAGTTTTATAGGAGGACATAAGCATGATTAGTTTTATTCAAAATATGCTATCTTATGATTTTTTGGTTCGTGCCATAATTGTTGGAATCTTAGTTTCGCTCTGTGCATCGTTGCTTGGTGTAAGCCTTGTTTTAAAAAGATATTCCATGATAGGTGATGGACTTTCACATGTCGGATTTGGTGCCTTAGCTATAGCATCTGCTCTAAATTGGGCGCCTCTTGAGTTTACTATTCCTGTAGTAATAGTTGCTGCATTTTTATTGCTTAGAGTAAGTGAAACTAGTAAGATAAAAGGAGATGCAGCAATTGCCTTAATCTCTACAAGTGCATTAGCTATTGGAATTTTAGTTACATCAATGTCAACGGGCATGAACACGGATATTAATAATTACTTATTTGGCAGCATCTTAGCTATTGGAAATACAGATTTAATTATTAGCATAGCTTTATCGTTTGTTGTTTTAGTATTGTTCGTCGTGTTCTACACAAAGATTTTCGCGGTTACATTCGACGAAACGTTTGCAACGGCTACAGGTACACGTTCAAACATATATAACATGCTAATAGCCTTTTTGACCGCTATAACTATAGTTATAGGGATGAGAATGATGGGTGCTTTATTAATATCAAGTTTAATAATTTTCCCGGCACTTTCATCTATGCGAATTTGCAAATGTTTTAAAAATGTGGTTATTCTGTCTGCGATAATATCAATAGTATGTTTTTTTGTTGGAATAGTTTTTTCATTTGCTTTTTCAACACCAACCGGGGCAAGTGTGGTAGTGGTTAATATAATTACTTTTTTAATTTTTTCACTAATAGAAAAGATTAAAAAAGTTTTAGGCTAACAAAAATAGCCTTGTGCGAAATCACAAGGCTATTTTTGTTAAATTTCCTGCTTTATTAGACCTTCTCGATAAGCAGCGAGTAAAATTTCTAAATCGCTAATTTGCTTTTTTATTACTTCGCCGGAATCTGTATCGGAGATAAGTCTACGTTTTCCAACTTTTTCTAATACTACGGTGTTTGAATGGATGTCTTTTTCTTCAATGATAGCTTTTGAACGTGACTCAAATGGTTCATGTGATGCGAGCATTAATCCTTGTGAATTATATAATAGTGTATATCCTGCAATTCCTGTTTTGGGTTGATATCCTTTGGATAATCCCCCATCTATTACTAAAAGTTTTCCGCCGGCTTTTATTGGGCTTTGGCCTTTTTTGATTTCTACAGGTACATGCCCGTTTATTATGTGAGATTCATCCGCCTTCAAACCAAACTCTGATAGGATTTTAACACAAGTCTCTTTGTTTTCTACATTTTGATAGTATGGATTTTTGGTTTCAATGCACAATTTGGGTTCATTCATAAAATATTGTTCAAATGTAGTTATCTTATCCTTGCCAAATAATGGCGACTTAGGACCGCACCATAAATACCACATGAAATCTTCTGCATTTCGCTTATCTAAAGTTCCTTTTTTAGCTAAAAATCCTTGTCTAACATATTGCTCTGCGGCGTCTAAGTATTTTTTGCCCTTTAAATTTTTACCAAAAATATCGACAATGGCAAAATTTCCTTGTCGTGTCATTGGAATACAGCCGTGAAACATTAAATTCGAATTATATTTATTGTATATGCCACCCTTTTCAAATAAAAACTTGATATGCGTTTGAAGGCGTTGGCTATGTGTAAAAGCTGTTTTTAGCCGTTCTACAACTCCATTTTCTTCAGGTGTAAGTTCATATGGTTTTTCAGGATTTATTGTCGGAAAATTTTTATCAATCAGTTTATATTCTTTTCCATCAAAAGTTATTGTGAATTTAGAGTAATTTATTTTATCAAGTAACAAACGGTCATTCATTTTATATTCCGGATGCCGTTCTATAAGCTGACCTTCAAGCTTAAATTGGATAATTGTAATTGCTTTATGAATTTTAGCAATTAATTTTTCATCGTGGTTACTATATTTTGTTACATCAAGATGGCGAGGAATAAATTGTGAACAATTATCATTTTCATAAGCCTGCATTGCAAAAATAGCAAGAGGTCGAATATTGATGCCATAAGCATCTTCGATAGTATCCATATTATCATAACGAGCGCTAAGCCTTAAAACATTAGCTATGCATGCACCACTGCCAAAAGCAGCTCCCATCCATTCAATATCGTGATTTCCCCATTGGATATCTAAGCTATGATGAGTCATAAGAGTATCCATAATTATCGCTGCCCCTGGGCCACGGTCAAAAATGTCGCCTATTATATGCAATCTGGCTATTGATAAATGCTGAATTAAATATGACATAGCAATAATAAAAGCGTCTGCACGTTCTATTTTTATTATAGTTTCAATTATTTCCTTATAATATCTATCTTTATTTAATTCATCATTTTGTGAATGTAAAAGTTCGTCAATTATATAATCAAAACCTTTTGGCAGGGCTTCACGTACAGTTGCACGAGTGTATTTAGAGGCGCTAACTTTACAAACCTCTATTAGTTGATATAATGTTAAACTATACCATTCATCAAGATTATCATTTTCTGATTTTATTATGTTTAATTTTTCTTCCGGATAATATATAAGGGTAGCAAGAGATTTTCGATCCGTTGCAAGCAAAGTGTTTCCAAAGACTAAATCAATTTTGGCTTTTATTACACCAGATGCATTTTTAAGAATATGTGTAAAAGATTCATATTCACCGTGAATATCACTTAAAAAATGTTCGGTGCCTTTTGGTAAGTTTAAAAGTGCTTGAAGATTTATAATTTCTTCTGATGCACGTCCAATATTTTTATAGCGAAGATGCATAAGTTGTAAATATCTAATATCATCGTCAAAGTTGTATTCTTTTTGAAATGCTACAAAATCCATCATATCAAACTCCCCAATGCTAATATAGTATTTAATTATTATAACATATTATGTTTTTTATTACAATCACTTTATATATTAAGTTAGTGTCAAGTAAACGTTGGCAAATTTTTTGATACAAAAAATGTACTATGATTGTGCGATATTTCCGCAACCCTTGACAGCCTTGTCTAAAAA
>JAVXFE010000159.1:0-4913 GCA_036658075.1 Oscillospiraceae bacterium | reverse complement strand
CTTATACAATTGAAACAACACGTGAACAAAATTATACGAATTCACCAACTTCTACGACGTCTGTTACAGTGAACGGTGCTAGTTTGCCGACCGCTATGACTCTTACATCTACTGCACCGGCTGACGGAATAACACTTCGTATGGCAGTGTTGTCAGATACACAATATGGACGTGGAGGTTTAGGGGTAGCAGACCATTCTAGAGCTCATTTTATAAACGCAATGGCAAAAATGAAGGAAAAAGTAGGCGGAACGTGGGATAATCTCGACGTATTATTAATCCCCGGAGACATTACACATAATAGTTATATAAACGAGTACCAAGCTTTTGTTGAGGACTTGCAAACAGCTCTTCCATATGGTTCGCATACAAAGGTTTTATTCCTTAGAGGAAATCATGATGCAAAAGAAGGTAATAATGCAGGTGCCTCTACCACAAGACTTAGCAATTTTGTTACTGAACTTTCGAAATATGATCCAACGCTTAAAAGTCCAAATAACATTACAAATGTAAATGGTTACCAGTTTGTAACGGTAAGTCAAGATACTCAAAAAGGAAATGATGAACCGAGTACAAATGAATATATTATGGCTCATAATTATTTACATTCACCAGAAACGGTAAGTTGGTTTACTCAGACAATGACAGATGCAGCGGCACAATCAAACGGAAAACCGATTTTTGTTGGTATGCATCCAAACGCTTATGAAAAAGTACAAGCCAACACTATCACTGCTGAAAACGGGACTGTTTTTGGATCATATCCTGTAAATGGATATAAGAATCAAGCAACAGCTAAATCCGATTATTGGGCAACATCAGAGCTATATAACGCAATAAAACCGCATGCAAACGCCGTTACATTTTCTGGACATTCACATTGGACGGTAGCGAACGAATCTTCAATCCACCAACGTGACTTTACGTCTATGAATACTGGTGCTGTTAATAATATGGAGATTGAAAATGCATGGGATGAAAGCTTCCAACCTAATCGCTTAGGATTTGCGAATGAAAACGAAAGTAATGGTTACTTTATCACAGTTAACACTGAACAGAAAATAAACGTTGAGAGAATGGATTTAGCTCGTGCTAATTCGAAATTAGGCGAAGACTGGAATTTTAATCCTCTTGACAAAACTTCATGGAAATATACGGCTGATCGTGATAAAGTAGCACCAACCTTTGGACTCGGTGCGACTGTCACTGTTACAGATATAGGTGAACAAACATGTAAAATTGGGTTTGACCAAGCTACAGATAATGTGGATGTAAATAATTATACCGTTGAAATTATTGATAAATCAACCGGTGTTGTGGTTAAAAAATATACGCCATCTGCATTTTATTGGATGCAAACTGTTCCACTAAAGAATGAGTGGATAGCTACTGATTTATTACCTGGAAACACATATACTGCAAAAGTAACAGCGTACGATACTTTTGGAAATGTGTCGACAACTTCGATTGAGAGTGCTGAATTTAAAACAACCGAAAGAGCTGTTACGCCCTCTGCAATAACTGACATTTCGTTTACCAACGATGGTATTCAAGATACGTCAGAGTTTGCTAGATTTTACGGAATTAAGCCTATAAAACACGGCACAGTTCCTGTGACATATAATAATGATATTAAAATGTATGAAGGTAACTTTGCTAGAAATGCAGGCGATACAAATTCGCCAAACTTCTTTAAAGTTCTCTTTGATGCACAACGTAAAGCTCTTATGCAAACAGGTGAAGGATATACAATCGACTTGATGTTTAAACAATCCGCATTACAAACGGATAACAATATTATAGGTGCAGCACAATCAGGCGGATTTGATATTGAAACCGATGCTGCCGGCGTACTTTCTTCATGCGTTAGACATGGCGGTGCGTGGGTTGGTGGTAGTTCTAAGCCCGGCTCTAATATCACAACCGTTAAAGATATATATTATCATATAACTTTAACATATGATGGATTTAATATAAAAGTATATAAAGATGGTGTGCTTACAGATATTAAGCCTGCATCAGGTGCAATTGAATTTACGGATATTATGTCAGCGGATGGTTTTTATGGCATGGTAATTGGCGGAGATTATAATCCAACAGGAACAGCACCAGCGTATACTGATCAAGAAAATGCACAAAATGCATTTTCGGGCAATATTACATTTGCAAAAGTGTACAACAGTGCCTTAACACAATCTGAAATCACAAAAAAGGTTAGTGCTTTAAATGCAAGGAAGAACTTAACGCAAATTGATGCTTTAAATACAATGCTTACGGTTACACTTCCGGCGGCAAAACTTGGTGGCGAAAATGCGTATGTGGATAAGCTTTTATCTGAAGGTTGGAAGATTATGAATAGCGAAACTCTTACAGATGAGGAAATTACTGCGTTTTTGACAAAAGCCGAAAATACAACAAGTTATACGATGCCGTATAGCTTTGATGCAAAAAATGTTGAATTTGCATCTGGAACAAACGCAGTGCCTTTTGCCAAATATGGATTTACGGCGAATACCTCTAATGTTTTGTGGAGTGTTTTAAAAATGAACGATATTAGTTCAGTTTACAGCGATGCGGTTCGCTTTTCTACAAGAAGTAATATTGGAGATAAAGAAATTATGCGTTTGACATTTGCAAAGGATACTGTTGGAAATCCAGAAGCTGTTAAATTTAATGGTAAAAAGCATACATATGAATCTGAGTTTTCGTTCCGTTATCAAACGGGCGGCGAAGGATATATGACGCTTGATTTAAATGGTAAAGATGCCACGGATACCGAAAGCTCATTTGCACAACTGAAGTTCGCACCTGTAAGTGGAAAAGATGGAACGGTAACATTGGTTGACAAAACCGGTAACCCTATAGGTAAGACTTTAAATATCATGAATGACGATGGTGATGGTCATGCAATGCAAGTATTTTATCTTAAAGTAGATATAAACCTTGAAAATAACACATATTCTGCATGGATAATACCTAGAAAAACAGCAACCGGTCCATATACTGGTAATTATGTGGGGGATGCAAATTTACTTGTAAGAGACCAAGCGTTTAACAATGCTAATATAAAGGAATTTTCGAGTATTTCATATGCTGTAACAAAAAGCACAGTAACAAACGGCGTTTGGCTCAATAATGTTCGCATAAGTGGAGATCTTCCTGTTCCAGTAGGCGATTTTGGAGCGAAGATTACAACAAACCTAGATGATATTCTCACAAATCGTACAGGAAATGTTAAAGTTGATTTCACAAACCCAAAATTGGAATCAAAAAATATGATGTTATTCTTTGCGGTATATGGGATAAATGGTGATTTGCAACAAGTAATAACTGATAAAAAGACGGTTACTGCTGCAACAGATGTATTAAATACGACCATAAATTTATCTAGTGCAATTGATTTACCGGCTGACCAAATAAAAGAAATAAAAGTTTTTGCATGGGATGAAAACTTGATCTCGTATGATAAAGTTGAAAAAATACTTAGATAAAATTAGTAATAAAGCATACAAATAGAGTATGATATCAATTACGAACCCATCCACTCAACTAGACGTGGATGGGTTCAATGTGTGTTACCTTTAAATTTTAAATATGCATATTTTGAATTTGATCTAATGCTTCACCGAAACGTTGAAAATGTACAATTTCACGTTCTCGAAGGAATCGTATAACATCTGTAACGTCGGGGTCGTCAGATACACGTAATATGTTGTCGTAAACAGCACGAGCTTTTTGCTCGGCGGCTAAATCTTCGGTTAAATCGGTAATTGGGTCGCCACTTACTGCTAAAGCCATCGCGTTAAAAGGTTCGCCTCCACCGGCACCTGTTGGATATACTCCGGTTCCGTGATTAATAAAATATGCCCCAAAAGGACTTTTTTCAATCTCGCCTGTTGTAGCATTTTTCATAAGCTGGCGAACTATGCTACCTACAATTTCCAAATGTGCCAATTCCTCGGTTCCTATATCTGTGAGTAATCCTTTTGTCATCCCATTTGGCATACTATAACGTTGAGATAGATAACGCAAAGCCGCTCCCATCTCACCATCAGGTCCACCGTATTGGGCAATTACATAGCTAGCTAGGCGTGGGTTTGGATTTTTGATGTTTACTGGATATTGCAACTTTTTTTGATAATTCCACATAAATTTACCTCCCCAAATTTATAGTTGTGCCATCAGAATACGTGTCCCATGGCCATGGTTCATCAATCCAATTCCAAAAATCGGGGTTGGTTGCGTCATGAGGAGTAAGTGGCTCAAACTTTTCAGAATATTCCGTTTTATATTTTTCGGCTTGTTCTGCTATTTTATGAAACATTTTTATTCCTTCTTTATCGCTTGGATGTGTGTCTAAATATAAATTCCATTCATGAGCCGCAAATGCATATGCGTTGACTTTTTGTAATAAAGCCATTTGTTCGTTCATTTTTCTACCTCCGAAAAAATAACATCACCGTTTACTTGTTTCCCGTAAACACCGAAAGGTTTGTCGAGAATTGGAAAAATTGTTCCTCGAGCTAAGCCTTGTTCGGGATCGTAGATATTACGCATTTCTGCCTGCTGTATCGGTACATATGAATAACCAACCATAGGCATAGAAACCATGTTAGTTTCATGTGCAAAAGGCATAAAATCCTTCCTTTCTAAATTCTATTTATAGCATAATATTACATTTTGTGCTACAATAATATAATATGTACAGGTTTTCTATTTGTGAAAATTGTTTTTAAAGACTTGAATTTTTTGAACTTTCATAGTATAATGTTATTTATTATTTATTATTTTATGGAAGAAATATAATAATAAATATTTTATTTTTTTTCTCTTTTTTGATATTCTCTTCTTGGCTTTGAATCGTTAGATCTTCTTTCTCTTGAATTATTAGATCTTTTTTCTCTTGAATCATT
>JAVXFE010000158.1:0-4923 GCA_036658075.1 Oscillospiraceae bacterium | reverse complement strand
GTATAATATTGCTACAACCCGCTTTTGTGAAAAGCCCATATCGAGCAGTCTATGATGTAAATGTCCTCTATCCGGTGACATAATCGACCTTCCTGTGGCTACACGCCTTGTAATAGCAAACAAGGTGTCGAATATAGGAAGCCCTAATATTAAAATCGGAATGGCAAATGAGATTACTGCCGACATTTTAAGAAAGCCCTCAACCGATATGCACGCCAAAATAAATCCCAGGAATAAAGCACCTGTATCGCCCATAAAAATCTTTGCAGGGTTAAAGTTATACGGTAAAAATCCAATACCTGCACCAGCTACCGCTGCGGTAATTATAGCCACGTTTAAGTTGTCGCTAAGTAGCGTTAGGGCAAGAAGTGACATTGACGCAATCGATGAAACTCCAACAGCCAAACCATCAAGCCCATCGATTAAGTTTACCGCATTCGTCACTCCCACAATCCACACAAGAGTCACGGCACACGACACCCAATAGTTAAGAATTATATATGGAGGTCCCACCCAGCCTGATAAAGGATTTGCAAAATGTTCAATCCTTACGCCGCATTTTATCACGATAGCCGCCGCTAAAATTTGACATAAAAGCTTAACTATCGCCTTCATATTATTCATATCATCAATCACACCGACCGTAACAATAACCACACAGCCGAGTAAGATTCCCATTGTTACGATATCAATTGTGGCAAAACACAAAACGCTTACGATAAATCCGTAAAATATAGCAAGCCCGCCAATTAACGGAATCGGCTTTTTATGTACACGTCGGGCGTCTTTCGGAACATCGATTGCGTTAATCTTATATGCGAGTGACATTACCATAGGTGTAGCCGAAAACGAAATCAAAAACGCCACCGCAAGAGCGAGCAAAACATAAGTGTTATTATTAAAAAGCATTTAGATTTCCTCCTATGGTTGGATAAAGCCAACTTTTCTATATACTTTTGAAACCGTCTTCATTGCGACTTTATTGGCAATTTCTGCACCTTTTTTATATACGCTTTCAAGATATGTTTTATCCTTCATGAGTTCTTTATATCTTTCCTGAATCGGCGATAAAACTGCTACAACGGCGTCTGCCACTGCCGCCTTAAACTCTCCATAACCCTTTCCTTCAAATATAGCCTCAATCTCGTCCATATTCTTTCCAGTAACGGCTGAATAAATGCTCATAAGGTTTTCAACGCCTTCTTTTCCTTCGCCACGTTTAACCTCGCCACCCGAATCCGTCACGGCACGTTTTATTTTTCGAACCACCGTATCAAGTGGGTCAAGAAGTAAAATATAACCATTCTCGTTTGGGTCTGATTTAGACATTTTTTGGGTTGGGTCAGATAGACTCATAATACGCGCGCCTACTTTAGGAATGTACGGCTCTGGGACAGTAAATGTGTCGCTATAAGCGTTATTAAAGCGGTTTGCAAGGTCTCGAGTGATTTCTAAATGTTGCTTTTGGTCATGACCCACAGGCACCAAATCTGCTTGGTATAACAAGATATCCGCCGCCATCAATGAAGGATATGTAAAAAGTCCTGCATTAATATTATTCTCATTCTTTTTAGATTTATCTTTAAACTGGGTCATTCTGGAAAGTTCACCCATATAAGTGTTACATGTCAAGACCCATGAGAGCATTGTATGTGCCGGCACGTGTGACTGAAAGAAAATCGGGCTTTTTTCAGGGTCGAGTCCAGAGGCTATAAATAAAGCCAACAAATCCATCGAGTTTTTCCTAAGCTCTTTTGGTTCTTGTCGAACAGTAATAGAATGCAAGTCTGCAAGCATATAAAAGCACTCGTATTCGTCTGTTTTTTGAAGGTCAACCCAATTTTTAAGTGCGCCCACATAATTCCCAAGCGTTAAAGCTCCTGATGGTTGAATTCCGCTAAGTATCCGCTTTTTTTCACTCATGTTTTGTATCTCCGTTCTGCCTGTTATTTCGGCGTGGTCTTATGATTATTTAATAACTTCTGTTAAAACTTCACCTAATATTTTTATACCTTTTTTAATCTCATCTTCTGTAGCGGTCGAATAGTTCATTCTAAACGTGCTATATTTCGCCTTATCGTCAATCATTGTTGTTGCACCCGGCACAAACGCCACGCCTTTATCCAGCACTTTTTTCATGACTTCACGGCTATCATAACCATCTGGCATTGTACAAAACAAGAAAAGTCCGCCCTCTGGAACTGTGTGTTTAACACTTTTTGGGAAATACTCGTCCATACAATCGCACATAAGTTTGCATTTTCTTCCATACGTTTCTCTTAAAACTTTTATATGGTCATCGATAGAAAATTTATCTAAAAATTCATACGCTATCATCTGTGATAAAACGTTTGTATGCACGTCTTGAACCTGCTTACAAATAATCATGCGTTCCATAAGAAGTTTATCGCATGAGGTAAAACCAAGACGCATTCCAGGCGACAAAATCTTTGAAAACGAGCCTAAATAAACGACTCTGCCGTTTGTGTCCATGGATTTAATTGTAGGTACATCAGCACCTGAAAATCTAAGTTCACCATATGGGTTGTCCTCAAAAATGATAAAATCGTACTTTTCTGCAAGTGCCAAAACCTTTTTGCGTTTTTCAAGGGTCATAGTGATTCCTGAAGGGTTCTGAAATGTAGCGATAGTATAGAGAATTTTAACGTTTGGGTGTGCCTTTAAAATTTCTTCAAGCATATCCGTATCGAGTCCATCGTCTAAAACAGGAACGCCATAAATTTCCGCATTATATGAACGGAAGGCGTTTAAACCACCTATAAAGCTGGGTTGTTCACATATTACGCCGTCACCTGCGTTTATTAAGGATTTCGCCGCTAAATCTATCCCCTGCTGTCCACCGCTAACGATGATGGTTTCGTCATTTTCGCCTATAACTCCTTGTTGTGTGAGCCTATCCGACACCCATGTTCTAAGCGGTGCATAGCCTTCCGTAACGCCGTATTGGAGTGCAACGTTACCCTGGTTTATTAGCACATCACGTGCAGCTTCAGCTAGCTTTTCTTTAGGGAAAAGCGTGGGGTCAGGCGCTCCACCTGCAAAAGAGATGATTCCTGGTTTTGCAAGAAGTTTAAAGATTTCACGAATCGCTGACGCTTCTAGGTCTTTTACCTTGTTTGAGAATTTTGAACTTATATCCATAAATATGTACCTCGCTTTTAATTTTTATGTATTATGCATGTTGAATTTTAAAAAAACACCAATTTCGGTTAATTCCTGTAGGGGACGATGCCCACATCGTCCCGTTTGACATTTACGCCAAAAACACCAATTTCGGTTAATTGCACGTTCGGGACGATGTGGGCATCGTCCCCTACACGTCCTGATATATTATAACTGGATATATTTGCTATGTTTTGGCTTTGGTGGTTTCTTTGCCTTTGGTGTCATCTTTTTTGGAGCTTTTGGCAACTTATTAAACTTTTCACGTATTTCTTTAATGTCTGTTATAATGTTAATTATTCCTACTACTATTGTCATAAGCAACACCGCTAAAGTCGCTGTGCTTAACACGTCATTAGCCTTTTTAAGCCACATTTTACGCCTAATTTTCTTTGCTTTTTTTGTACACTTTTTAAATATTCCATGCCCAAGGTGGTTCGCATTCTCTACATACGGTGTCGCAAAATCGAACGCCTCGTTTGCATAATCAGAAAAATTCTTCATAAATATCCTCCTCGTATTTTTAAATTTTATATAAAAATATTTATATCTATATATTATGCTCTTTAAACACTGCTACATACGGCAAATTTCTATATTTTTCAGCAACATCAAGTCCATATCCAGCGACAAACTTATCAGGGATTTCAAAGCCTATATAATCGGCAGTAATATCAACTTCTCGGCGACTCGGCTTGCTAAGGAGTGTACAAATCTTTAAAGATTTCGGGTTTCGCTTTAATAATATTTTTTTAAGCCTCGACAAAGTGATTCCACTATCAATAATATCCTCAACAATTATCACATCACGTCCGCTTATATCGACACAAACGTCCTTTTTTATGGTAATATCTCCACGGCTAATCGTTCCATCGCCATAACTCGAAACTTCCATAAACTGTACCTGCAAAGACAAATCAAGCTCACGTATTAAATCACTCATAAACACAAAGCACCCTTTTAAAATGCCGATTATGATAATTTCTTTCCCTGCATAATCTAAGTTTATCTTCTCTGCCAATTCTTTTACTTTTAAAGAAATCTCATCTTTTGTTAATAATATGTCTTTAATTTCACTATTTTCCATATGTTATTACCAATGCTTTCTTAGTATTGTTATCTATTTTGTAGGCAGTAGAAACTCGGTTTCCTATAATAGCCAAAACTTCTTTTCCATCGCACAAAAGTGGAATCTTTCCTCTATCCTCTTTTGGAATTTTCATATCAATAAAGCATTTTTTAACCTTTTTTCGTCTTCCGTCATTATAAAACGCAATCTTATCACCGTCGATACGGTTTCGAATCGCCAAATTCTTTTTTGAAACTTTGTCATAATCCAGCATTATTTCGTTTATCATGCAGGTATAATCCGCCGACTTTATTGCAAAAGTAATAGTACACTCTGCCTGCTTTATATTATAACTCATGTTTGGAACAACTTCAACATAAAATCCGTTTTCTTTGATATTTTCTAAATTTTCTACATTTATCACCATATTATTAAACTCAAGCCAGCCATATTTGTTATCTACAACCAAACCATTTGGCAGGTCAATCCGTGTACCTGTATGATTTTTACAAAGTTTTAAAACCTCGTCCACGTGTTTCTTTTCTAAGCGATAACTCTCGCCCATTGCCTTTCGGGCGGCAATTATCACAAGCCTTGACTTTATGGCTTTTCCTACCATTTCTAAAGATTCAATATGCAAAACCGTTGGCTTTTTATTCGGAAGAGGACTG
>JAVXFE010000157.1:2949-5019 GCA_036658075.1 Oscillospiraceae bacterium | reverse complement strand
CATATGTCTTCATAAATAATACCTCTTAGTTATTTTTTATGATATTTCTGCGAATAAAATATCTTCAATATCTTCATAGCTCATTTCTTTTGAAAGTACGAGTTCAGAAATCAAAATTGTCTTTGCGTTACTAAGCATTTTGCGTTCAGCGTTTGAAAGGCTTTTTTTCTTATCTCGAATAATAAGAGTTTTTGCCACATGTGCAACTTCTGATAAAACGCCAAGTTTTAACTTGTCGATATTATCACGATAACGCTTGTTCCAGTTAACGCCGTCATCATCATCTTCGCATTTAATGAAGATTTGAATGACCTCATCGGCTTCGTCCGCTGTAACTATATTACGAACGCCTATATCGTCTATGCATGATGTAGGAATCATAACTTTTACATCACCCATGGACAACTTTAAAACATAATACATATGTTCTTCACCTAGGATACGCTTGTTCTCGACACCTTCAATGATGCCCGCTCCATGCATTGGATACGCAACCTTGTCACCTACATTAAACATTTTCTTTCCTCCTTAGAGCTATAAAAAGCTCTTGGTTGTTTTGGTTCGTGTATTTTTAGGAAATCAAAATATATCACGTATAATTTGTGGAAAATTTAGATACGGACAGACTTCGATTTTTTTGAACTTTTTAAGTTTTTTAGCATTTGCGGCAGGGATTAAGCATTTAGTAAATCCCATTTTTTCCGCCTCAGAAATTCTATTCTCGAGATAGTTGCAAGACCGCAGTTCACCTGTGAGTCCAACTTCACCAATAGCCACTATCCCATCGTCAAGTGGGGCGTTTTTAAAGCTTGACGCTACCGCAAGTAAGACACCCATGTCGACAGCAGGTTCTATCATTTTAAGTCCGCCAACAACGTTTATATATGTGTCATATGTTGAAATGTGCAGCCCTGCACGTTTATCAAGAACCGCAAGCAACATTGAGGCACGATTTAAATCGATTCCGTTTGTCATTCGGCGAGGGTTTCCAAAAGCGGTAGGCGAGGCAAGGGCTTGAATCTCCGCTAAAACAGGACGTGTACCTTCCATCGTGCATACAATGCAGCTCCCCGAAGCACCGGTGGGCCTGCCTGATAATAAAGCCTGTGATGGGTTTGGAATTTCCGTAATCCCTTTTGCGTCCATTTCAAATACACCGATTTCGTTTGTAGAACCGAAACGGTTTTTTATGGCACGAATAATACGATAAGAACGTTGTTGTTCACCTTCAAAATATAGTACGCAATCAACGATATGTTCTAAAACCTTTGGACCCGCAATGGTTCCGTCCTTTGTGACATGACCCACAAGAAAAGTAGCGATAGATTCTTCTTTTGCGATTCGCATAAGAGCAGAGGCGATATCACGAATTTGGGTAACGCTTCCGGGAGCCGGGTTTATGTCAGGGTTAAACATTGTTTGGACAGAATCGACTATTAAAATATCCGGGCGTTCATGATAAATGCAGTCGATAATGTATTGCATGTTAGTCTCACAATATACTTGAAGGCTGTCAGTAGAAACGCCTAATCTTTCAGCTCTAAGCTTGATTTGGCGTGGGGATTCCTCACCAGATACGTAAAGAACTTTTTTTGTTTTCCCAAGATGCTCACAAATTTGCAATAGAATAGTAGATTTGCCGATACCGGGGTCGCCGCCGATAAGGATTAAAGAACCTTGAACAATTCCACCGCCTAAAACACGGTCAAGTTCGCCTAAACCGGTGTGAAGGCGTTCTTCATCAGCGGTGGTGATGTCTTTTAACAAATGTGGCGTTGATACAGACGCAGAAGGATGGGCGTTGCTGCTTTTCGATATGGGTATAACAGTTTCTTCATTCATGGTGTTCCATTCGTTACAACCGGGACATTTGCCCATCCATTTAGGGGATTCTGTTCCACAACTCGAACAGACGAAAACAGTTTTCACTTTTTTTGCTTGCATATAAAAAACAGACCCCCTTTTTTGATATTCTTTTTTCATATTTTAAGGATATTACAAAAATTCACAAAAAATATATTCAATTATTATTTAATTATACTACAGATATACTTATTTGTCTAGTGATTT
>JAVXFE010000157.1:0-2924 GCA_036658075.1 Oscillospiraceae bacterium | reverse complement strand
ATAATAAATTTTGGAAATCACTATAAAATGGCGATTAATTGTTACGTTGCTGTAATTTTGCTACTTGAAATATTTTAAATTGTGTTATATAATGTGTTTATATTGTGAGGAGGAATCGATGTGCATTTGTATCTAAGTGAATTAATTGTAGATGTACTGGAAATCTTTCTGTTTTTGATTGCAGCATACTATTTTGTTATAGCGATTTTTTCGCTAAAATCAAAGAAAGTAGAATATAAAGAAACCTCTGCTAAATCTTTTGCGATACTCGTTCCGGCACATAATGCAGCCAGTGGAGTTGATAAACTTTTAGAAGGACTTCAAGAATTAAAATATCCAAAGGATAAATTTTCGTGCTTTGTTATTGCAGATAATTGCACGGACGATACTGTAAAAGTTGTGAACTTTCATAGTTTAAAAATGAATGTTCGAATAATTGAACGATTCGATTTTGAGCATGATGGAAAAGGATACGCTCTTCAATATGGCGTGAATCATGTTTTAGGGCTTAATGACGAAACTTTCGATTGTATTGCCTTTGTGGATTCTGATAACCGTATCGACCCATATTTTTTAACTGAAATGAACGACTGCTTTAACATGGGTTATGTAGCCGTCCAAGGGTATATCGATAGTAAAAATCCAACTTCATCATGGCTTGCACACGCATATTCTATGTGGTATTGGATTAATAATTTAATGAACGCCGAGGCTAGGTTTAACTTAAATTTAGGCGTTGGACTTGGCGGTACCGGTTTTGCAATAGACACAAAGGTGATTGAAAAATATGGGTTTGATGCATCGTGCTTAGCAGAAGATGCAGAACTTACTATGCGGCTTGCTTTAGATGATATTAATGTAGGTTATGCAAAAAGTGCCGTTGTCTTTGACGAGAAACCAAATCATATGCACACATCTATTTTTCAAAGGCTTAGATGGCTACAAGGCATAGCAGATGTACAGAGTAAATATATAGGGAAATTGATAAAACATAAAAAGTTTAATGTCCTGATGACTTCTTTTAGTGACACTTTAGCGCCCTTATGTTTTGGGTTTTTCTTTATCATATATATTCTTGCCACATTATCCCTATTTAATGTATATGATTTTAATGTTGCTAATATGTGGATTCAGCCACTTAATTATTTTGTGCTTAACGTATACGTGTTTGGAAATATTTTAATTGCGGCAGTGGGACTTATAAAAGATAAAAAGTTAAACAAATATATTATTTTAAACACATTCGGATTTTTGGTGTATCTGATAACATGGATACCTGTGGGGCTTGCCTTGATATTTAAGCGAGGCGATACCGGCTGGTATCATACAAAACATGACAAAGCGGATATCCTATAACTAAAGAGGTGAGCTTTATGAGTGGAATCGTTGGATATGTAGGAAGTTCAGAGGCAACGCCGCTATTACTTACGGGTTTGTCAAAGGTTGAATACCGTGGCTATGATTCAGCAGGGGTCGCCGTTGTCACCGACAAAGGAATAGAGGTAAAAAAAACTTTAGGTCGACTTTTGACGCTTAATGAAATTTTAGACGGCGGTAAAAATCTTTGCGGAACGGTTGGAATTGCACATACTAGGTGGGCGACTCATGGAGAACCATCAGATACGAACGCACAACCGCATTTTAGCAGTTCTGAAAACTTTGCAATTGTCCATAACGGAAATATTGAAAATTATTTAAAGCTTAAAGAATCGTTGATTAAAAGCGGCTTTCATTTTGCTTCCGATACGGATTCCGAAGTTGTTGCACATTTGATAGAATATTTTTATACCGGCGATATGCTTGATACTATTATAAAAGTGACCCAAAAGATTGTTGGGACGTACGCCATTGCAATCCTTTGTGCGGATTCACCTAATGAAGTTTTTGTGGTTAGAAATGAAAGTCCGCTTATTGTGGGACTCGGTAATGGTGAAAATTTTGTGTCTTCTGACATTCCTGCAATTTTAGAACACACACGTGATGTGTATTTTTTGGAAAATAACGAAATTGGAATTATTAATAAAGATAGTGTTAAAATATATAACGGAAAGCGTGAAGAGGTTTCAAAAGATTTATTTAAGCTGGATTGGGATATTTCTACCACTGAAAATGGCGGATATGAGCATTTTATGTTTAAAGAAATCATGGAACAGCCAAACGCAATTTTAGACACTGTTGTTCCTCGTCTTGTCAGTGGAAAGATTAAGTTTGATGACGGCGTTTTAGATAGAGAATATTTGGAAAGAATCAATAAGGTTTTTATTGTTGGCTGTGGGAGTTCGTATTATGCAGGGCTTGTTGGGAAATATATTATCGAGAACGTGGCGAGAATTTCTGTAGAAGTTGTGCCGGCTTTTGAATTTATTTATTCTAAACCAATTATTGACGAAAGTACGCTTGTTGTTTTGATTAGCAAATCAGGCGAAACATGCGAAACTATTAATGCCGCACAGATGGCGAAAAAGATTAAAGCAAAAACTTTTGCCATTGTTAACTCGGTGGGAAGCACTTTAACACGTGAATGCGATGAGGTCTTATACACATGGGCAGGAGTTGAAAATTCAGCGACATCTACAAAAGTTTATGGTGCACAAGTTAGCCTTTTATACTTGCTGGCGATATATATGGCAAAAGAACGAAATGCAATTTTACCTGAATATATGGAGAGGTATATAAAAGCTGTTGAAAAGTTACCGCAAAACATTGAAGGAATGCTTAAAGAAAAAGGTGATATTCAGTATATTGCCTCAAAGTTTTATGATAGAGATAACATAATTTTGGTTGGAAGAAATACCGACTATGCTACCGCAAGTATGGGTGCACATGTGTTAAATGAAATTGCCGGGATAAACGCTTCTGCCTATTTTTGGGGAGAAATTAGACGCGGAAACATACTTGCGATTGATGAAAATTCGGTTGTTATC
>JAVXFE010000156.1:0-5026 GCA_036658075.1 Oscillospiraceae bacterium | reverse complement strand
TATTGCCGAATTAACGGATTCTTTATCAATCTCACATTTAAGCTTTCCAGGCTTAACCACAACATGACCGTCTACTTTTTCATAAGACGCATTTTTAGCATCTGAGGTAACATACGCATAGAATTCGTCAAAATCCAGCTTAGGTGGTGATGTAACGACAGGTTCTAACGTGATAGGGTTAAATGTAAACGATAGGATTTCACTTTCGATTTGGTTGGTGACAAGTTCACGATTAACTTTTATCCCATCGACCGATTTATAAAGCGTAAGCTTGTTTGTATCAATTTTATGAGTATAGCCGATAGGTTCAACCTCATACGGCTTGGCAATATCGTTTATCGCACCTGTGAGAGCTTGCTCGTCATATTTCATAGAGGGCGAGACCTCGTGCCTTCCAAAAGAAAATATTAAATAATCATACATCCGCATAAAAATATTTCCTGACCTGCCATATGAAAATGCATCGCTTGTCGTTTTTGTATTATCAAAATGAATGCTAAGATTTTTAATGGCGATTTCGGAATTTGCCTCTTTGCATGAAAGCTTGATTTTTTTATCCTGAAGCTTGTCGGCAGTATAGATATTATTAAGCGTATTAGCGGCGTTTTCAGCCGTTTGTCCGCCTATGTTAGTTTCGCCAACGTATACATTTGGGTATACTTTATCATAGCTATTTACGTATGTTCCAAAGCAAACTGCTGGTATCACAATAGCCGCCGCTATTACGCCACAAATTATCAAGGGTACCTTTTTTGATTTTCGTGTGGTGGGTTTTGGTTGGCTTTCCACAGCAGCACCGTCCTTAATGACTTGATTTTTAGGGTCGTCTTGTGTATTATCTTTAGTATCTTTAGTATCTTTAGTATCTTTATTATCTTTATTATCTTTATTATCTTTATTATCTTTATTATTTTTATTAAGAGTTAAAGATTCTTTTTCAGCTGTTATTTTTGCTGCGATTTCATCGGTATTGATTAGAGCAGTGTCTTCTAATTCAGAATTAGAAGTCGTCTTTTTGCTATTAACTTTATCAATATTAACTTCAGATTCATTTTGTTCTTGTGTCTGATCCTTATGATGTGTTTGGCTTTTGTTATTTTTATTATTCATGAATACCTCACACTAATTATATTATTATTAAACATCTTAAAATATGTCTAATACATATAGTATCACACAAAAACGACAAAAAAGCAATGATATTTTTGGAATTCGTTAAAAAATTTTGAAATAACAGAAAAACACACATTTATTATAGAAATAAAATCAAGTTTATTCCAATAAATGTGTGTAATATACAATATTATGTAATTTCTTGTTTAGATTTCACTTAAAACGTTTGAGACAAATTGTTTAGCGCTACGTCCCGAAAAACCGTTATAATTAATCTGCCATGTTAAAGCTTTTGCTCTGAGTTCGTCGGTCATTTGGATATCATTATGGGCAAGCAAAGATTTTACCATTTCCAAATATTCGTTTTGTGTTGGCGTTAAGAAGCTTAAATTTATGCCAAACCTAGCGGATAAGGATTTGCGTTCTGCCATACCTTCGTTACGGTGAACTTCGTCGGTATATCCATCACGGTCTGCCCATGTTTCTTTAATAAGTCCACGGCGGTTAGAGGTGGCGTATATAAGAATATTACTGCTCCGTATTTCGGCTTGACCGTCAAGGGCAACTTTGAGAAGCTTATAACTCATATCGTCAGGCTCAAAGGATAAATCGTCGATGAATATGATATATTTAAGGATTGGGTTGTTAATGGCACGAAAAACCATAGGTAAATCATCTAAGGACGACTTGTTAAGTTCCACAAGCCTAAGCCCACGTGATTTAAACATGTTAAGGCACGCCTTTACGCTTGAAGATTTTCCACAGCCACTGCTACCGGTTAATAAAACATCATTAGCGGCTTTCCCGCAAACAAAGGCCTCGGTGTTTGCAATCAGAACTTTCTTTTGATGTTTTAGGCCGTTAAGGTCGTCAAAGCGAATATCATCAGGGTGGCTTATGCCGATAAGCTTTCCGCCTTCCCATTTAAGAGCTGAATATGCGGCGGACTTTCCGGTTCCAAAGCTTTCGATATGTGCTAAAATTGAACCGCCAAGTGCCTCGTTTGATGAGCATTCTGCAATGCTTTCAAGCGACTTTGAATAACTGCTAAGCCCTGTCGCATGGGGCGTTGAACGAATATGATTAAATCCTAACAACCCGGAATTCCGAAACATAGAGTTCCAGTCAAAGGCTAAAAGTTCATTATATATAAGCTTTATATCGTGACGCATATAATCTCGAAGTTCGTTGATGTCGGGGAGGTTATCACGCTCTAACATAACACGCAAAATGTACTCTTTTATGATATCGCATGAGGTTAAACGCCTTGTAGAAAAGTCGATTAGACCACGTGCGGCGGTATAATACGATTCGTGGTTGTCGTTTTGCTTAAAGTCGATTAAAGCTGAGATAATCTTATCGTCTAAAATATGGTTAAAAATATAAAAATTCATTAAAAAATCTCCTATCTTGTAGGTTAAGCGGAGCGGAAATATTTAGTCGTTCTCGTTTAACAATTCAATTGCATATTTGGCATTTTCGTCTGCTTTTTGCTTGGCACTTACGCTAAGTGCAGTTATTTCTGTTGATATTTCGTCATGGTTTTTGATTAGTTGGTCGATATAGGTTTTTAATAACTCGGTATTAATATTATCGACAGGAATGGTATAGTTTTGACCGATATAATCCGTCATGGCTTTAACCTTTGGGTCGTATATAAGCCCAATCGCAGGCGTTCCGACTTTTACGGCGTATATAAGGGTGTGAAGACGCATACCTAAAATGAATTCCGCCGCCTTAACGATTCCTAAAATTTCAGAAGGAGTAGGCGAACTTTTAATGATGTATCCTGAACCTTTAATCTTAGAGATTACCGATTTTGAAATTTCAGTATCTTTTGCAACTTGCATAGGTATAAAAAGAGGTTCAAGTCCATATTTTTCCTTTGTATAATCCGCAATCTCGGCGATTCTTTCTTCAAACTTTTTATCGTTTGCTTTCCAAGTACGGATAGCGATTCCAAAAAACTTTGAACCCTTTTTAAGTCCTGCTTGTTCTAGGATTTTTGAAACTATTGGCTCTGTTGCAGGGGTCAAGTTAAATGCAGGGTCAGCCGTAACTTCTATTTTAGGTTGTGTTACGCCTGCCTTTTTAAGCTCATCAAGAGAAGAATTTTCTCTAAGGGTTATAAGGTCAACACGGTTTAATGCATGATTTATTTTTTTATAATTAGAGGCGTTTTGGATAGGACCGATACCGTTTGCATATAGCATAACCTTTGCACCTGCAAGCTTTGCAATGTTTATTATACCTAAATAATACGCAAGCGATTTGTCACTTGTAATGTCCTGAATAAGGCTTCCACCGCCGCTTATTAAAAGCTTTGTATGTAAAAGTCGCCAAAAAATTCTAAAAACATTAAAACGATGTATAGATTTTATACCATATATAGATTCAGTCTCGGTGGGGTTTTTAGAAAGAGCAATAATGTCAATGTCGGGTTTAATTTCTAAAAGGCTATCGACGATTGCACGAAGGATAGAGTCGTCACCGCTGTTGTTAAACCCATAATATCCCGAAATCATAACGTCGGTTTTGCGTTTTCCATTATAAAGTGGCGTGATAAAGTTGTCGATATCGTCAAATTCATCATTGGATACGAGGTTTATGTCACTGTTTTTTATAATAGAAACGTACATTTTCATTGCATCATCAGCCATTGTGTTTATGGAATAATGATTGTTTATCGTTTCAAGTGAATATTTTCCAAGGCGACTGCGTTCGTCGGCGGTGGCGGTTAAAAGGGTTAAAATATCACGTTTTAACTGTTCTGAAGTAGTTTCGCCCATTCCACGGCAACAAAAGTTTGTATCAATCGATACCTGAAGCTTGTCCTCATCGAAAATTCCAATATACCCTTCATTTCCGGCAATAATAGATGGAACTTCTGCCGCCATAGCCTCTAAAGCGGCACGGCTTACACCAACAAAGATATCACCCGAGGCGATAAACTTATTAATATCCGTACGACTGCCTGTTGTAATAATAAGACGCCTTCCGAGGTCTTTATTTACAGCTTCGGCTTCGTTTACAATGTTTGTATAATCGTTTCCGCCACCCACGATAAGGATTTCAAGGTCTTTAATCTGTGAGTTTAAGTCGGCGGCAATGTCAATAAGCTTATGTGCCGCATAACTTCTGTCCACGTCCATTCGACTAACGTATACAATCCGTGTCATGTTCGGCTTTAAGTCAAACTCACGAGCTACATCTGAATAATCGGTGGATTTTGAAAATTTAGACGTGTCGATTCCGTTTATAGTAACCCTAATATTTGATGGGTTTATTCCATAATTATCAACGAGATACAACTTTATATCATCACTTACCGAAAGCGAACGGTCTCCCCACTTTGTAAGAATATTATAAGGGAACTTTGTACTAAACACCCAATGTGCCGTGGTGACAAAGCGAAAGTTAATTTGCTTTTTTAATAATCCGCACAAAAATGCAGGAATCCTTGCGTGTGCATGAACGACATCAAAGTTATTTTTAAGTATAATTTGCTTTAAGCGATTATAGGATTTAAACATAGCAGATGGATTTTTACTATGAAAAGGAACCTTAAAGTGGCGTATGCCGGCGTCGGTAAGTTCCGCTTCATATGCACCGCCGTTAGAGGCAACGCTAACGTCAATCCCACGTCGTGCAAGTGCCTTTGAGAGTTCAACGATATGTGTTTCCGCACCGCCTATATCAAGTTGCATTGTTGTCATTAAAACCTTCATAAGATATCTCCGTTCCGAACATTTTTTAAGAAAATGTGTTTTCGTGATGCTTATATTTGATACTTGAACTTAAAGTACAAAAAACACACAAAGCAATATTATACAATTTTATAATATAAACTCCCAAATGTCAAGCGATGTGACTTAAAAGTTAGTGTCAAGTAAAGATTGGCAAATTTTTTGAT
>JAVXFE010000155.1:0-5034 GCA_036658075.1 Oscillospiraceae bacterium | reverse complement strand
AAAAATAAGCGAGGTGTTTGACCGAAATAATATTATTAAAATAATAGTAAATGGTAAAAAGTATCAACTAACTGAAAATTTTGATGGTTTTTACACAACAGGTAAAGAGGTAAGCTTGTTTTTAAATATCACGGGTAAGGTTGTTTATATAGAAGAAAAGGCAGATGATGTCAGTTTTGCGTATATTGTGAATTATAATCGTGAAAATAGCATGGATACCTCAGTTTTACTTAGATTATACGAAGGTGTAACACAGCTGACAACAGTTACTCTTGCTGATAAAGTTAAGATTGACGGAAAAATTTATAAAGTCAATAGAATAAAATTAGCTGGCGAAAAAGGTGCGGACGGCGATATATTTTTAGCGAAGGAACAGCTAGTAGTTTTAAAGAAGAATTCGGGAAATAAAGTTATATCAATTGATACTATTAATAAAGGAACAGGCGGTGATGATGATAAGTTGCTAGTTACCGCAAGTGGAAGTCATCGTTATAAGAGAAGTAGTGGTAATTTCGGTGGAAAAGCTTTTGTGACGGATAATTCTAAAATATTTGGAGTTCCCAGTGATAAAAATGAGGAAAAGGGATATGGTGTATATAAACCAGACCAATTAATAAATGATGCAATTTACAAAATGATAGCATATAGCGTAGATGATAAGGCACTTTTGTCAGCGGCAGTGGTGTTTGAAGCAACAGAAGAGGAGGGTGGCATCAACGATGAAACCGGGCTTGCGGTTGTAAAAAATCTTGTAGATATCTTGGACTCAGACGGAAATCAGAAAAAGCAAATTTCTATGCTTTTTGAAGGTACTGATATAGCGAAGGTCATCACAGATACTTATAAAATAGAAGATATAAAAATTGGGGACACCATTAGATTTGGAACGGATATGTCGGGAGAAATTAACAAAATAGAGAAGATTTATGATGTTGAAACTGGTATGGCGAAGGGAAATCCAATTGGAAATTTTATAAGTTGTTTTGGTGTGACAGCAGGGACGGTGACACGTAAAGGTGGCGAGTTTATTACTGTTGCAAGAACAAATGACCCAAGTGATATAAGCATGCACTACGCAACAAGGCATAAGATTTACGTGGTTAATATGGGATTGAGAGAAACGACAGTTACTAGCGGAAATATAAATGATATAAAGGATGCTAAATTATATGGTGATGAGGCAAGTATAGCTGTTGTCCATGCTAGGTTCGGAGACCCAAAGACAATCGTGGTCTATAATAAATAGGAGGTGTAATTGTTGAAGAATAAAAAAGTTTTAAGTGGATTTATTGCATTGGTACTTTGCCTCACTATATTACCGATAAATGCAGTGGAATTAAAAGAAGAAAACAGCTATAACGTGGATAAAACGGTGTTTACCGAGGATTTTTCAAGTTACACAGCGGGAATACCAAACGGGTTTAAGGCGAAAAATGCAAATTTGTCAGCTAAAGACGGCGGAGTTTGTATTCCTAAAGGGTGCAATCTTAAAAAAACTTTCGAAAAGGATATTTCAAACATTGCCATTATCGAAGCGGATATAAAAAGCAGCGGCGGTGAAAATTTCCTGTTTAATTTTAGAGATAGTAGTGGGGTAGAAAATAAGGGGATTCAAATTTCATCTAAAAACAAGGTAAATGTTTTTTCAGGAAGTGGTGAATGGTCAACCGAGCATATGATGGATGAATTCCAAAATGGTAGATATACATTTATTATAGATTGTGAAGCAGACACGGTAAGTGCAGGCTTTAATGGTGAAATACTTGTTAAAGATATTATGATTAAGAATAGTGTAGCAGATGTGAAGGACTTTGAGTTTGTGAACCAAAGTGGAGAAGAGCTTATAATCGATAACATATCAATATGGACCGGCAGACGAAAGGGCAGGGTTGGAAGTAGCGTTGATACATCCGATTATATTTTCATGCAAGTGGGTAACAACAAGGCTTATCACAGGGATAACAGAATTCCGCTTAATATAATTGATTCAAAGGTGGAAGTAATTGCTGAGGACAGCATCATATATGTACCTCTAAAATTCTTTAATGAATGCTACGAGTTTCCACTCACATGGAATACTGATGAGAATTTTGCGAAGTTTACCACCGACCGAGAAGTCGTTGTGGGAGAGAATAGTAGTATCATCAATAAAGGCGGTCATGAATATAAGTTTGAGAATCCTACAAAGATTATTGATGGTAATTTATACATAACGATTCCTATGGTGGAGAGGATATTTAATAAAAAATCTGTAATTACAGATGAAAATATTATAATTATCGCAGATGAGGATATTAACCTGGGTAAGATTGATGAAAAGTTAAATATAATCACGGTTGGTCTAAATGGTGATAATTCTGAAGGCAAGTTGGCGACACTTGATTTTACAAAGGCGGAATCTTTCGTTAAAAAAGATATCATAAAAAGTGCATGGCTATCCGGCGAGTATGGTGAAAAACAAATAGTGCCGGTGAAGGATATGCCATTTAAAGAGGCTGTTTCGATTGATACAGCGGTAAAGCCACCGGGAGATTATTGGACATATAAGTTTGCATTTGGTACAACTGCAGATTTAAAAGAGGGTGATGTGTGTTTATTTTCATTTTATGCCAGAGCAACAAGGACCACTGATGAGAGTAATAATGCACAGTTTGAGGTAGTGCTGGAACAAAACACGAATCCATGGACAAAATCAGTAGTTTCACCAGCGGGTGTGACATCTGAATGGAAAAAGTATTATGTGCCTTTTGTCGCAAGGAAAAATAATCTGGCGGGGGAAACGGAAATAAATTTTAGAATAGGGTACAGACCTCAAACCATTGAGATTGCAGAGTTTGAAGCGTACAATTTTAAAGATAATTATACAGTAATTGATATGCCTGTTACGGCAGGGACGTATGAAGGTCGTGAAGACGATGCCCCATGGCGTAAAAAGTGTATAGATGATATCGAAAAAAATCGAAAACATGATACAACTGTTAAGGTTGTTGATAAAAACGGAATGCCGATAGAAAATGCAAAAGTTAGCCTTAAAATGAAGGAACAAAACGTGAATTTCGGTACAAGCGTAAGTCAATGGTATTTGACAGGATATAATTTTAACAACACAGAGCAAGGGAGACGAGATATAAATCATTATCAAGAGACCTTGCTTAAATATTTCAACACTGCTGTCCCTGAAAATGCATATAAATGGGTGCTTTGGGAAGATGGAAGAAAAACGAATAGTAGAGCGGTAGCGGATTGGCTTTTGGATAATAATATGCGAGTTAAGGGGCATGCTCTATATTGGGATAGTAAGGACTATGCTCCAAAAAGTATTCGTGAAATTGCCTTTTCAAATCCGAAGGCTTTTAACGAGATAGTAAAGAAGCACATCTATGATATGGCGTATGAATTTAAAGACCAGTTTATTGAATGGGACTGTTTAAACGAGCCTACACGGAGTCGAAATCTTATGGATAGTATGGGTGAAGAGGTTATAAAAGGGTGGTATGAGGCGGCAAAAGCAGCTGCGCCAAACACACCTATATATGTAAACGAAATGGCGATACTCGGTGAGGATAACGACCAATATAAAAAGTTTTGCAAAATAGTTGATGGAATGGTGAAAAATAATGTTCCGTTTGATGGTGTGGGTTTACAAGGGCATTTTGGAGGAGCCCCTGCCGGACCGGAGGCGTTTTTGAAACAGTTGGATTACTTCTCAAGGGTAGGTGGTGGCAAAAAGGTTGCGGTTACGGAATATGATATATTATCGTCCGATGAAATTTTTCAAGCTGATTATCTAAAAGATACTCTTATCGCATGCTATTCACATCCGAAATTTACGAGTTTTATTATGTGGGGGCATTGGGACAGCGACCATTGGCGACGTAATGCACCTGCATTCAGACCCGATTGGACGATGAAGCCTGGGGGTCAGATGTGGTACAGGCTTATCAAATACGTGTGGAACACCAACGTGATGGGAAGTGTAGATGAAAACGGCGAATATCATGCGAGCGTTTATGATGGAATTTATGATATAATCATTACGGTAAACGGTGTTGAAACTAAGATAAATCAAGTGATAGACAAAGATAGCGAAATTGTGATTAATATATAAGGAGATAAAGTTATGAAAAATATTAAAAAAGGTATATTGCTGGGACTTTGTGGAATTATAGCTGTATCTGCACTGTCTGGATGTTCTGGAAAAAAGGTAGAAGAGAAGGAAAGCGTTAGTATAAGTATTTTTGACAGAGGACAAATTGCGGCTGACGAGGGAAGTTATGAGGAAAATCGTTGGACAAAGCAAATTTCAGAAAAGTCGGGAATGAATATAAAATGGATTCCGATTCCAAGAAATGAAGTAAGGCAAAAACTGAATATGCTTATTGCAGCGGGAGATGCTCCTGATTTAATGTGGGACTATGATCGTGACTATATTGGACAGCTTGTTGCACAAGATGCCATAATGCCAATAGATGAACTTTTAGAAAAAAGCACAGTTTACAAGGATTATCTGGAGAAAAATCCTGATCTTAAACCCTATATTATGTTTGATGGGAAAACATATGCCATTACATCGAAACGCCCAAATGTTGCAAATTATGGAGCTTGGATTAGAAAAGATTGGCTTGATAAGCTTGGATTGAAAGCTCCGAAAACTGATGAAGAGCTTTTGGCTGTTGCGAAAGCATTTAAGGATGGAGATCCAGATGGAAATGGAATTTCAGATACAATACCATTTGCATTAAGTGGTAATGACGTTATTTATAACTTTTATAATATCGCTAAAAATAACTGGTACCTAGAAAATGGTAAAATGGTTTATGGTGCATTGACTGATAGATTTGTGGATGCCATAAGATTTAAACAGCGTGCTTATAAAGAAGGACTAATAGATCCTGAATTTATAACGGATACGAATAATCAAAGACAACAGCAAAACTTTACAACAGGGAAAGCTGGTATATACTTAAATGCATGGGATATTAAACCACAATATGTAGCTTTAAAACAAAATGACCCGAATGCGGAGCCAGTTCC